>JAYVOX010000455.1:0-5250 GCA_043757695.1 Schlesneria sp. | reverse complement strand
CGTAGCCGAGGATGGAAATGGTCTTGCCCTTCAGCAGGGACAGGTCGGCATCGTCGTCGTAGTAAACCTTCGCGGCCATCGTGGTTCTCGTCTCGATTGAAAAGGAGGAGGGTTGTTACAGAACTTCAGTTGTCGTGCGGCGGGTTTGGAAACCTCGCGGAGTTGTTAATAGCCTGTTGAAAAAAAGGAATTGCAGTAACCCGAAGCGTGAGCGAGGGACGTGTTAATCAAAAGTCTCGCAACACCATCACTCCTCGCTCACGCTTCGGGTTACGTTTCCACGGACCAGCTAGCCGAGTGCCGCCGCTTCGTAAGTTGGTGGCGGTTGCAAGGCGGATTCGATCGAAAGGGAGGACTCGCGCGCCAAGGCGACGCGCCCGGTGCGAACCATCTCAATGATGCCGAACGGACGCATCAGATCGACGAACGCCGTCAGTTTGTTTTCGGAACCGGAGAGTTCGACGATGACGTGGCTGGCCCCAATATCGACGATCTTGCCTCGGAAGATATCGACCATCTCCCGAATCTCTGTCCGCGTGCCGGAGCCGGTCGCAACCTTGATCAGCATCAGGTCACGTTCCACCACAGATTGATTCTGATAGTCCACCACCTTGACGACGGTGATGATTTTTTCAAGCTGCTTGCGCACCTGATCCAGCACTTTGTCGTTGCCCGCAACGACGAACGTCACGCGCGAGAACTCGGCGTTTTCGGTCTCACCGACCGCCAGACTTTCGATGTTGAACGCTCGCGATGCGAGCATCCCCGAAATGTGAGCGAGCACACCCGGTTGGTTCATCACCATCGCGGACAAAACATGCTTCATCGACGCAAAGCTTTCCGAACAAACGCCGCAGCGGTTCGTGGGATGCACACCCCACAACACCCGGCCGCGAGCAAGGCGGCACATGGTATTCGTCGTTTGGGGCGCACACAAGGAAGTTGTCGAGAGAGTCCGAAAGTGGCTGAAGTGTGATGTCTCGTAGGATGGGCACTCCTGCCCGTCTTGCTTTTGACTTCAATGCCGGGCCGACGAAAACCGGACGGGCAAGATTGCCCATCCTACGAGGGACACGGTGTTCCACGGCGTCGAAGTAAGGGGCGACGGTCAGCGCCACTTCAGTCCGAAGACGCGGCCTGATTGCTGAGCGACAAGGTCGGGAAGCGGCTGCGGTAGAGCCAGCGTTCCCACCAGCGAGCAGCGCGAAGTCGAGGGTCATCGGCGGAGACGAGGTGCTGTTTCCCAGTTCGCGTCACCAGTTTCAGGCTTCCGTCCGACAAGACTTCGGCCACAGCCCAGAACTTGTCCACTTGATACGAGTACAACTCGCCATGCTGTGACGGATGAACCTCACGAGCGCGCGGACCGGGATCGGTGCTGTTCTTGTGGACGCGATAGATGACCGGATCACCCGGCTGAAGGCTGGGGGTCATGCCTGACTGACCTTTCGACAAACCCTTGAAATCAGGAACGGAAACGTGCGGACAACATTAGACCTCGCTGTCGGACGTGACAAGACGGGTTCGAGAAATCTTCGCCGTCGTTCCCATTCCCTCCGTTGAGCGACTTCGCTATGAACCGCCCCAATAAGCAGCCGATTGAAAAAGGGGATTTGAAGTAACCCGCAGCGTGAGCGAGGGACGAATTTCTCGAAAGCTTTAGTAACACCACCGTCCCTCGCTCACGCTTCGGATTACTTTTTCAGCGGGCTGTTCAGCTCGTCCGTCCCTCACAGCTTTACCTTGCCCTCAACTCTCAACCACCCACCCTCAACCTCCACACGAGACATCATGACAGAACGGATTCTGAGCATTTCTGGTTTACGAGGCATCGTCGGCGACGGCCTCGACCCCGAATACGTCACGCGGTTCGCGGCCTCTTTGGGGACGATGTTGAACGGCGGGACCGTCGTCCTGTCGCGCGATGGGCGATCGACCGGTGACATGCTGCGGCACGCTGTTTTAGCGGGACTCTTGGGGACCGGCTGCAAGGTGCTGGATCTGGGTGTCGCCTCGACCCCGACCTGCGGAGTGATGGTGACGGCCCTCGGCGCGGCGGGTGGTTTGCAACTGACGGCCAGTCACAATCCGATCGAGTGGAACGGGCTGAAGCCGTTCTCGGCGCAGGGGTCAGTCCTCGACAAGGGACTCGGTGAGCAACTGCTGGCGGTGCTGAATGGCTCGCCCCGGTATCGAGCTTGGTCAGGGCTTGGCTCTGTCGAAGTTGTCGCCGATCCGAGCAGCGAACATCAGCGGCGTGTCTTCCGGTTGGTCGATGTCGCGGCGATCAAGGCGTGCCGGTTCAAGGTGTTGCTGGACTGTAATCACGGTTCGGGATCGGTCCTCGGCCCGAGTCTGCTGCGCGATCTCGGTTGCGATGTCACCGTGATGGGCGAAGTAGCCGACGGGAACTTCGAGCATCCGGCCGAACCGTTGCGAGACAACCTCACGTCATTGATGTCTGCCGTCCAGACGCAGGGAGCCGATGTCGGTTTCGCGCAAGACCCCGATGCCGACCGGCTCGCCATCGTGGACAACACGGGGCGCTACATCGGCGAGGAACTGACGCTCGGGCTTTGCGCCGATCATGTCCTTTCACACCGGAAAGGACCGGTCGTCGTGAACGGCTCGACCAGCCGCGTCACCGCTGATCTCGCCGCGAAGCATGGCTGCGAATTTCATCGGTCACATGTCGGGGAGGCCAACGTGGTCTCGATGATGCGTGCCGTGAACGCGACGCTGGGAGGCGAAGGCAACGGCGGGGTCATCGAACCGCAGGTCGGTGACGTGCGAGACAGCTTCGTCAGCATGGCCTACGTGCTGGATGGTCTCGCCCAGCGTCGAGCCTCCGCGCGCCCAACGACGCTGTCCGAATGGGTCGATACGTTGCCTCAATACACGATCGTCAAAGACAAACTGCACTGCCCGCGCGAACGAGTCGATCGTGCGTGTGCCGCGCTGCGAACGGCCTATGCTTCAGCCACAGCGACCGAAGGTGACGGCCTGCGTCTCGACTGGCCCGACCGCTGGGTCCAAGTCCGCGCCAGCAACACCGAACCAATCATCCGCGTCATCGCCGAAGCCCCCGACGACACTCTCGCCAAGTCCCTCTGCGCCGAAGCGGTCGCTCTGGTGAAGCGGGCGGTTGAGTGATTGGGGAGCGACACTCGGACATTGCACCTCGACGCGATCGAGTAGTTCACACCCTCGGACACGTCTGTTATGCTCCGCCCCCCCCAATTCAGGGCCGTCAGGACCGGCGCATCAATCACGGACGAAATCGCACACGGGTGGGATCCCGCTGGTGGGTCGAAGTGATCCGGAGGCGGTCTCTTGTTTCTGATCCGTGCCCCGGCCCTGCCATCCGTGCGATTGATGCTTCAGATCAAATGACCGCACGGATGGCAGGGCCGGAGCACGGATGAAAGCCACCGCTTGGCACGCCGATCTTAAAACAACCCGATTGAAGTGCGGCGCACGCAACTCTTTTTCAGACCGTTCCTCAGCATCATGACTATGACTTCCGCCACAATCGCGACCGAATCGACTGTCACCGAGCCAACGAGTCTGTCGCACGTCGAGGCTTCGTCGCCTGCTGCGGACTCGCACAACGGCAAGCTCTTCATCGAGACGGTTGGCTGTCAGATGAACATGCTGGACAGCGAACTTGTCGTGGGAGCCTTGCGAAAACAGGGTTACTCACTGACGGACGACCCGCGCGAGGCGGACACGATTTTGTTCAACACTTGCAGCGTGCGCGAACATGCCGAGCACAAAATTTACTCGGCGCTGGGGCGGCTCAAGTTCAGCAAGCAGGCTCGCCCGAATCAGGTGATCGGCGTGTTGGGCTGCATGGCGCAGAAGGATCAGGAGTTGGTCTTTCAGCGGGCACCTCACGTCGATCTGGTGGTCGGGACGGGACAACTGGCCGAGGTTCCCAAACTGATTGACGCCGCACGCACACGGCGCGAACGGTCTCTGGCCGTGAGTCTTGATCGGAAAGAAGCGGGCCGGGCGGCGGTGAGCGACAGCTTCCAAAGCTACGACCCGCTGCGCGAACCGGCGATGCGACCGACGCCGCATCAAGCCTTCGTGCGGATCGTCATCGGTTGTGACAAGTTCTGCACGTACTGCGTCGTCCCGATGACGCGCGGTCCCGAGCAGAGCCGTCCGCCGCGCGACATCCTGCACGAAGTGAAAGTTCTCGCCGATCAGGGTGTCAAAGAAGTGACGCTGCTGGGCCAGACGGTCAACAGCTACAAGCACACTCAGGACGGACGGCTCTTCCGGTTGTCAGACCTGCTCGAACACATTCATGATGTGGACGGCATCCTGCGATTGAAGTTCGTCACCAACTTCCCCAAGGACATGTCGGACGACCTGCTCTGCGCCGTGCGCGATCTCCCCAAGTGTGCCCAGTACCTGCACGTCCCCGCGCAGTCGGGTTGCAACGAGATGCTCAAGCGGATGAAGCGCGGCTACACGGTCGAGGACTATCGCGAAATGTTCGGTCGCATCCGAACGACGCTGCCCAAGGCGGCGGTATCGAGCGACTTCATCGTCGGCTTCTGCGGTGAAACCGAAGAGGCTCATCAGAAGAGCCTCGACCTGATCCGCGAGTGCCGGTTCAAGAACAGCTTCATCTTCAAATACAGCCCGCGTCCCGGCACGAAGGCGTTTGAACTGCACGCCGACGACATCCCCGAAGCGGTGAAGCGGCAACGCAACGCCGAGATGTTGGCGGTGCAAAATCAGATCAGCGCCGAAGACAACGCGGCCTTCATCGGCGCGGAAGTCGAAGTGCTGGTCGAGGGGCTGAGCAAGAGCGAGATCAAACGCGGCGACACGTCCGCTTCGACAGGCCCGGTTCAACTGACGGGCCGGACCTCGTGTGATCGGATCGTCGTCTTCAATGGCAACCCCCGTTTGGCTGGTTCGCTGGCGAAGATTCAGATCGAAGACGTGACGCCGACAACCCTGATCGGCCAGATCGTCACGCTCGAACAGCAGCGTGGCTCGTCACTACTGCTGCCGATCTTGGCGTGAGAAATCCGGCACGGCAGAAAGCAGAATGGTAGAAAAATTGAGGGTAGGAAAATGAAGACGGGGTTGGGAGCGATCACAACTGCCCTAGGTGTCTGTCCGGAAACTCGCCCGGACTTGGAATTATTGGGGGACATGGAGTAATACGGAGTTCGTTGGCGGCACGTTCTTTTTGGTCATGGAAACGGGTTGACGGATGAGTCGTCC
>JAYVOX010000454.1:0-20048 GCA_043757695.1 Schlesneria sp. | reverse complement strand
GGCAACCTCAATTGGGTCTTCGGTCAGGCGTCGATGGTGGATCGCGTCGGCGTCTGGTCACTGCATCGCAACGGCGATCCTCGCGCGAGTGACGCGGCGTATCGACTCTGCCTGCGGCGAACGCTCAAGACGGCCGTCCACGAAACGGGCCACATGCTCGGCATCCCGCATTGCTCCGCCTACGAATGCTGCATGAACGGCTCGCGCAGTTGCGAAGAAAACGACCGCCAACCACTGGAGTTCTGCCCCGAATGCCAACCGAAAATCTGGTGGAGCTGCGGAGCCGAGGCCACTCCGCGTTGCCAGGCTCTCGTCGAGTTTGCGACGAGGAACGGCCTGAGTGATGAGGCCGCTCTCTGGCAGAGAGAGCTGGAACGGCTGAGTCCGAATCACTGAAGACTGACCAAGCCGCTCAAGAACTTTGTCGAGCCAGAGCGCCGCGTCCCTTCCAGTGAGAGCGGCCACTTCCGGCGTGCCAATTCCTCGGCCGGCAGAAGATCGCCACGATCATCGTTACGAACAAACTCAGGTGTGGCAAACGGTTGGTCCAGATGACTAACCTCTGGCAACTTGCTCGATCCGTCTGGATCGCAGCGTCATGACCTCGCTTGGGAACTGCCACTGTGATTGTTCGTTTGTTCGTTGATGCTCTTGGCCGATGTCGAACGGCGAGCCTTTCCTGCTGCCTCATTCTCGTGATCGCGGCAGCATCGTTGGTCCCTGTTGCGGGTGAAGATCGATTGCCGTCGTCGGGCTTCCGGCCGAGAACGTTGGCGTTGATCAATGCCACGCTTGTGGTGGCCCCCGGTCAAACGATCATGAAGGGGCGTGTCGTCATTCACGATGGGCGAGTTCTCGCCGTTGGAGCGGACATCGTGATCCCGGCCGACGCGGAAGTGATCGAGGCTGATGGGCTGTATCTCTATCCCGGCTTCATCGACGCGGGAGCTTCCGCTCTCTTCGACGATGTGAAACCGACACCGCTGGAAGGACGGAGCGTTGATATCTCCAAGTACGCACTGGCTGGGATGAGGTCCGATGATCGGAACGGTCTGACTCCCGAATTCGCTGCGGGCGAACATCTCAAGCCGCAGCAGGGTGATCTCGACAAGTATCGTCAGGCGGGGTTTGTCGCCGTTCACGTGTTGCCTTCGGGGCGGATTGCGAGCGGGACCGGAGCGGTCGTCAATCTGGCGTCGCTCCCCGTGCGTGAGACGCTCGTGTCGTCCTCAACCTTCGCGACGATGCAATTGTCCGAGCGAGGTGGCCAAGACTACCCGGCCACGCTAATGGGCGTTCACGCGCATCTGCGGCAGGCATTCCTCGATGCTGAGCGTCACGCGAAGTGGCAGAAGTTGTTTGCCGTCGGCGCGAACGGAGCGGCGGGTCCGAACCACATCGAGCGACCACCAGTCGATCCGGCGTTCGATGCCTTCAACGCGATGAGAGCCGCCGGCGCGAAGACCGTCTTCATCGCTCACTCGCGCGACGATCATGATCGTGCTTTGAACTTCGCCGCCGAGCATCAACTTCGCGCCGTGATCTGGGGCGGGCGCGAAGCACATCGCGTGGCCGAGCGACTCAAGAAGACTGAGACCGACGTAATCGTGCAGGTGGATTTCGACGATGAGCCGAAACTCGAAGCTCCCAAGCCGAACGAGAGCGATCCGCTGCCCGATCTCCCCGAACCGCAGCGCGTCCGCGACCACAAGCGGCAGGATTGGAAGGAGCGAGTCGCGGGTTTGGCCGCGCTTCACAAGGCGGGCGTGAGGTTCGCCATCTCGTCGCGCGACGCGAAGTCTCAGGCCGACGTTCTCAAAGGAGTGCGGCAGGCGATCGCGAACGGCCTCGACCGCGATGCGGCTCTGGCCGCGCTGACGACTCAGCCCGCCGCGATTCTCGGACTCGAACGAGAACTCGGGACGATCGCGGTCGGCAAACCGGCCTACTTCATCGCGCTGACGGGACCATTCGACAACGAACACGCCAAGGTGCGGCAGGTCGTCATCAACGGTCAGCGGCACGAATACAACAAGGACTCCAAGCCGGTCGAACCGACCAAGCCCGGTGAACCGCAGCCGCTGCAAGTCGCGGGGACATGGACTGTCGAAATCGATTCGGCCGACGGAAAGCTGCGTGGTGAGTTGGAGCTGACTCAGAACGACCGCACGCTTTCCGGTCGATTTCAAAGCGATCAAGGTGACGGACGACTCGCGTCGGGCAAAGCGACAAAAGACGGGATCGAGTTCGTCGTCTCCATCGGTGCCGGAGACAACGCGATCCTACTCAAGTTCGACACCGTAGGGTGGGCACCGCCCACCACAACCGCCAGTGAATCTCCGAATACGACGACAGCGAAACCTGAAGTCGCGAAGTCGGTGGGCAGTGCCCACCCTACGGAACTGCAAGGCAACCTCAAGTCGCCGTTCGGTGCGACAACGAAGTGGTCCGCGAAACGAGTTGAGTTCAAACCGCAATCCACTTCCGCGATCCAGCTCACCACGATTGAGAGTGTTGACGACATGAAGGGTGCTTCATCTCCCTCCCCTCGGCGGGGAGGGTTGGGGAGGGGGGCCGATGAACCATCGACAGCCAACTCGCCATCGTCACCCCTCCCCAACCCTCCCCATCGAGGGGAGGGAGGAAGAGACGCGGCGGATGCGACTCAACCCGCGAATGCTCCGACGCGCCACGTCTCGCGGAGCGAGACGGCTACCTTGGAACAGCCGGTCGAATTTCCCGAGGACCGCCGCGCGAGGCCGATTCAAACGGGAGGCAACGTCCTCGTGAAGGGTGGCACGGTGCTGACCGCGACCGGCAAGATGCTGCCGAACCACTCGATCCTCGTGAAGCACGGAACGATCACGGCGATTGGTCCCGATCTGATGCCCGAGCCGGGGATGTTGGTGATCGATGCGACCGGCCGCTTCGTGATGCCGGGGATCATCGACACGCACAGCCACATCATGATCTCGAACGGCCTGGGCGGAGTGAACGAAGCCACGTCGTCGATCGTCTGCGAAGTGCGAGTCCGCGACGTGGTCAACTCGGCCGACGCGAGTGAATACCGCGCGCTGGCCGGCGGAGTGACGACGGCTCGGCTGCTGCACGGCTCGGCCAACTGTATCGGCGGTCAGGACGCCGTCGTGCAGCTCAAGCATGGCACCAGCGCGGCCGAACACCTCTTCCCCGGAGCACACTCGGGGGTGAAGTTCGCTTTGGGTGAGAACGTGAAGTTCCGCCAGGGCCGCTTCCCCAACACGCGGCTCGGTGTCGAGGCGACTCTCAATCGGGCGTTCCTCGAAGCACTCGACTATCGCCGAGTCTGGCTGGAGTATGAGAAGACGAGGCTGAGGGACGAGGGCCAAGGGGCGAGAGACAAGAAAGAGGGTGAAGACGCTGAAGTGAGCGCAACTGCGAAAAGAGAATCTTCTCCGTCGCTCGTCCCTCCGCCCTCCGCCCTCCGCCCTCTTGATCCGTCCCTCGCCCCTCAGCCCTCGCCCCTCAGCCCACGCCTCCCCCCGCGTCGCGACCTGCGACTCGAAGCCTTGACCGACATCATCAACCACCAGAAGTTCATTCACTCGCACTGCTATCGTGCCGATGAAATCCTGATGCTGCTGCGAGTCGCCGAGAGCCACGGCATCCGCGTCTGGTCGTTGCAGCACGTGCTCGAGGGCTACAAGGTCGCGCCCGAGATCGTGAAGCACGGAGCCAGTTGCAGCACGTTCGCCGACTGGTGGGCCTACAAGGTCGAAGCCTTCGACGCGATCCCGCACAACGCCGCGTTGCTGCACGAGGCGGGGGCCAACGCGGTTATCAAGAGCGACGACTGGGAGCTGATTCGCCACCTCTACCTCGAAGCGGCGAAGACGATTCGCTACGGCAACATGCCCCCCGACGCGGCCCTGCAAACGATCACGCTCAACCCGGCAAAGGAACTGGGCCTCGCCGACCGCCTCGGTTCCATCGAAGTCGGCAAGCAGGCAGACCTCGCGATTTTCAGCGGCCATCCGTTTAACGCTTTCTCGCGCTGCGAACAGACCGTGATCGCTGGTGAGGTCTATTTCTCACGCGACAGGCAACCGACCGCGATGAGTGACGCAGGAGTCGCACGTTCTGCAAAGCCACTCGAACTGAAGCTGCTCAAGCCGGAGGAGCGAGTCACCAAGATCGACCTCACCGCAGCTCTTTCTCCCTCCCCTCGGCGGGGAGGGCCGGGGAGGGGGGACGATTTAGCACCGACAGCCAACTCCCAATCGTCACTCCTCCCCAACCCTCCCCCTCAAAGGGAGGGAGAAAATCCAGAGGTCAACGGGACAAGAGATGCACACCGATACGCGATCGTCGGCGCGACGATTCATCCGGTCGATGCCGAGGACATCCCGAGCGGCGTCGTGTTGATCGAGGGTGGCCAGATCGCAGCCGTTGGCTCCGCGACACTCGCCATTCCCGAAGGCTATGCGGTTCTCGAAGCGACCGGCCTGCACGTCTATCCCGGTCTCATCGACGCAGGGACGGCGGTTGGTCTCATCGAGATCGCCAAAGTCCGCGAAACGAGTGACCTGTCGGAGATCGGTCAGTTTCAACCCGATCTGCGCGCGGGGATCGCCATCAACCCCGATTCGGAACTGATCCCGGTCGCCCGCGCGGGCGGCATCACCTCAGTTCTCGCCCTCCCTTCCGGCGGAGCCAACATGACGGGAGCCGGACGTTCCAGCGCGAGTGGCGTCATCACCGGACAAGCCTCCGTCGTGCAACTCGCCGGTTGGACGATGCCCGAGATGGTCCAGAACATGGAAGCGGGCCTGCACATCAACTGGCCTGGCGGCAAGGAGCGGAAGCAGCCGGTCGAGGAATTGAAGCGCTGGTTGAAAGAGGCGCGGCTGTATGAAGTCGGAAGAAGTCTGAGGGGAAGGAATCAGGAGTCAGAAGTCAGGAGTCAGAAAGAAGAAGTAGAGAAGCCGGTCGATGCCGCAGCACCGCCTGCCATCAACCCTCAACCCTCGACCATCAACCAAATCACCGATCCGCGCTACGAAGCGCTGTTGCCTTATGTGCGAGGTGAGAAGACCGTCTTCATTGAGGCCGACACGAAACAGGAGATTGTCGAAGCTCTCAAGTTCGCGGAGCAGGAGAAGCTCAAGATCGTTCTCTGCGGAGTGACCGATGGCTGGAAGGTGGCCGATCAAATCAAAGCGGCTGGCGTTCCCGTGATCGTTGGCCCCGTGATGCGGAAGCCGGTCGAAGAGTACGATCCGTTCGATGCCCCCTACGCGAATGCCGGTCGGCTGCACGAGGCGGGAGTGAAACTCTGCTTCCGCTCCGACACCGCCTCCAATAGCCGCAACGTTCCGTTCGAGGCGGCTCAAGCGGTCGCGTATGGCCTGCCCGCCGATGTCGCCCTGCGCAGCGTGACGCTCACCTCGGCCGAGATCCTCGGCACCGCAGACCGCATCGGTTCAGTGACCGTTGGCAAACAGGCAAACCTCATTCTGACCGATGGCTCGCCGCTGCAACTCACCACGCAGATCAAGGGCATCCTCATTCAAGGTCAACCGTTCCAACCCGAGAGCCGCCAGACACGGTTCTACGAAAAATATCGGGCGAGATTGAAGCCATGAGACAACAGGTGAGTCGCCAAGTGGCGTACACCATCGCATCGGTCCTTACCTGCGCGGATAACAATGTTAGCCGGCGCGCCGGAATAACAGAGTTAGCCAGAGCGCCGGCTAACACGGTATCGCTCGGAACGAAGAACTCAACGACGATGTTGACAAAGTATTTGGTGCGCGGCATTTTGCCCTGCGTGAATTGCCACCCGGCATCAGTAGCGTGGCCGAGTTAGCCAGCGCGCCGCTCAATTCACTGTTAGCCCCTAAGACGAGCTGTCCACGGCCCTGGAAGAACGAGAATCGACCATGCCGACCGACCACGTCAAGAACCGCACCTTCAAGGAAACGCTCAGCGGCACAGTTCGCTTCAGGATTCCCTTCTTCCAGCGCGGCTACGCATGGGAGAAGAAGCAGTGGGACCAGCTTTTCATCGACCTCCAAGAGCAAATCATCGAAGAGATCGAGCGAGGTTCCGCTATCGAGCAAGTGGAGCACTTCTTCGGGCCGATCGTCGTGATGGAGCAGACCGGAACGCCCGAGCTCAAGGAGTTCCTGGTCATCGACGGGCAGCAGCGCATCACTACGATCTATCTCCTCCTCGGCCTCATCCGCGAGCAGATCCGCGCCAAGAAGCATTTGTCCGCTGACGCGCATTCTTATCTGGACGAACTCAAGAAGTACGTCTTCAACGACGTGGCCGGGGCCGATGATTACCTGAAGCTGAAGGTCTTCTCGTCGAAGGGCGACCGCCTGCCGACGTATCGTGTCGCGTTTGGCACCGATACGAATCCACGAACTCCGTGGCTCCAGACCGACCTTCAGATGTATGTGCCGGGCAAGAACGGCGTCGATGCCTTCCAGAAATATGCGCTCAAGAAGTTCAAAGCGAATTTCTCGGACGTGCCAGCCCTGTGGCAACTCGCTCAGGTGTTGCTGAGCTGCCTCAAGATCGTCTGGATTCCGCTTGACGAGCAAAAGGACGATGCCCAGGCGATCTTCGAGAGCCTGAACGACAAGGGCATGCCCCTGACAGCCAGCGAACTCCTGTGCAACTACCTATTCCGTCCCATCATGGAGGCAAAGGAAAACTCCGAGGAGCTTCACAACAACCAGTGGCTCGCCGGTATCCGCCTTCTGGATGACGACGACCGCTTCGAGGACTACTTGCGCCACTTGTTCTCCATCGGCGAAACGAAGATGGTCGGCAAACACCGGAAGGTTTACGTCCACTTCAAGACCAAGAACCATAATCTGACCTCGGGCGCTGCAAAGCAGCACCTAGCGGACATCTTCGCGGGCACCACACTGTACCGCACCATCACCGACCCGCTTTCCTATCCGCACAAGAACGAAGCCATCAACCAGCTCTTGATTTCCATTGGCAACACGCGAATGGAAACCAGCACGCCCTTCATCCTTTCGGTCCTCCGTGCACAGGCGGCCGGGACGCTTGGCGATGACATGACGCGGGCGATCCTCCGTGAAACTCTGGTGCTTCTCGTGCGTCGGAAGATGACCGAGCTGGCCACTACGCAGTACGATGTCATGTTTCCGTCGTTGCTCGGCAAGATCGTCAACGAGCCCAATCCCATCAAAGTAATGCAGGAGCGCATCAAGCACCACGACGTATGGGTCTCGGACGAGGGGTTCGAGGACGCGGTAATCAACAAGACCGCCTACCGCAGAAACGACCTGGCGTTCTCGCGCATGCTCCTGATGGAAATCGACAAGAAACTGCAATCCTACGGCCAGCTTCCCGATTACAGCACGGTGGGGACCATCGAGCACATGATCCCGCAAACGCTGGATGACCGCTGGAAGAAGTATCTCGGCGCTGAGGCCGAGGACGACTACCTTCCGATCATCGTCCACACGATCGGCAATCTCTGTCTCTTGAGCGGTCCAGCCAACAGCGCGGCCGGACAGGACCCGTTTGAAGCCAAGAAGGTTGGGTATTCGCCTCTGACCGCCCTGGCTCGCCAGATCAAGGAGCACACTGGCCACTGGGACATGAAAGCAGTGCGAGAGCGGTCGCAGAAACTTGCTAAAGAGGCTGTCCAGATTTGGGCGTGGTCGAACGTGTAGCGAGGGCCGGGGCTAACAAAGCGTTGCACTTGACCGGGCCAGCATGGCGGTTTTTCGAGACATCATGTTCCTTGCAGCCGGCCCGGCAAGTGAACGCAGTCGTTAGCCCTGATTATTCGTGGCACGGGTTATTCGTGGCACGGGGAAAACGGGCGGCGCGCTAACGTCAACCTGTCGGAGATGACCCCCGATCACGACTTCGAGTCGGGGGCCATCGGCAAGATCTGCATCTGCATGCGAGTTGTGCGGGAGCGATCGATTCAACTGGCAAAGCCATTGAGGCGATTACCGACGACGACTGTAATTGTCGTGAAAACGGACACATCCAGCGACGATCCTTGGTTTGAGGATTCTGGCGTTGCGCGCCGCAGCAAGCTCACTGCGGGAAACGCCAGGCACTCGCCAATGCCAAGGATGCGCCGAACATGCGAGCGGGCCGGCTCTTTCTCTTTTTCTCAACCGTCCTGGTGATGGTGGTGTCACACTCGTCAGCTTGGGGGCAGTCGCCGCAAAGCTTGCCGCCCGTGAACTTGGGGTTCACGAGCTTCTTGGATGGTGCGCCGCCAGCGGGGCCGGGGCTCTATTTCTCACAATACACGCAGTATTATTCGGCGAATCGGTTGACCAATGGGAATGGGGCGAACCTGCCTCTCCCGAACCCGGACCTCGACGTTTGGGTGTCGCTGTCACAGTTCATCTATATGTGGGACAGCAATGTGCAACTGGGGGATCTGGAACTTCCCGCCAAGCCTGCTCTCGATGTGGTCATCCCGTTTGTGAATCCGAATCTCGACTTCAACGCGCCACTTCCATTGACCGCCAACGGCAGCGGATTGGGCGACATCTTGATTGGCCCTGCCCTTCAGTTCGATCCGATCATGGGCGAGAACGGGCCGAAGTTTGTGCATCGTGTGGAAGCTCAGTTCAACATTCCGACGGGCCTCTACAGCAAGACCGACATCGTGAATCCCGGTGCGAACTTCTTCTCGTTCAATCCGTATTGGGCGGGGACGGCCTTTATTACACCGAAGGACACCGTGTCGTTTCGTGCTCACTATTTGTGGTGTGCCGAGAACACCGACCCCTCGATCCTGCTCGGTCCTGGCGTGACGAGTACCAAGGCGGGCAATGCGTTCCACATCAACTTCGCGGCTGAGCATGAAGTGATCGAGAAGAAGCTGCGAGTCGGCGTGAACGGCTACTACCTCAAGCAAACGACCGACGCTCAGGTGAACGGCTTTGATGTCGCCGGAACTCAAGAACAAGTTCTGGGGATCGGGCCGGGTGCGATGCTCAGCTTCTCTCAGACCAAGCACGTCTTCTGCAATCTGTACTGGGAGACCTTGTCCGAGAACCGCCCAGAAGGATTCAAACTGAATCTGCGGTACGTCCATAAGTTCTGATTGAACGGGGGCCGAGAGCGATCGGACTTGATGCCGGGCAATTCCACGAACGTCTCAATGAAGCCTGACGAGTGAACGCAGGACTCCGGTAACGGCTCCTCGGTTTACTCGTCAGGCTTCGTCGTTCGTGGGACATGTGGAAGAGACCTCACGCCGCTCAACTTGAGACGTTCCAAGCGGTGGACGTGTCGCTACTCAAAAGACCACCAGTCTCGTGGTGTCAGTAGCGATAAGCCTGTGGCTCTCGCTAGGCTTGTGACTGTCATCTTCTTGACGATTCCACGCTACGAATGCTGAAGGATTGCGGTCATGGGCACAGACGCACTGGTGGAGTTTTCCGGTTCCAAGCGATTCGATATTCAGCGGCAACTCGGTGCTGGCGGAATGGGGATCGTTTATCTGGCGACGGATCGCGAGACCGGCCAGTCCGTGGCTTTGAAGACCCTGAAGGCCGTGGACCCGACGGCGATCTTCAAGTTCAAGCAGGAGTTTCGCTCGCTGTCGGAACTGGTGCATCCCAATCTGATCCGGATGCACGAACTGATCTGTGAAAACGATCAGTGGTTCTTCGTCATGGAGTTGGTCGAAGGAGCGATGGAGTTCCAAGACTATCTGCTGCTCGACAACGCTCACGCTGCGGAACTCGTCACAGAAGTACGGTCTTCCCTCGCGGCTCCGACGCTGGATCGAACGAGCGGTGGGGCAATGGTCACGGGGAATAGTCCGTTCACGTCTGCGACCGGATCGGCAACGTCGAGCAGTCGCCAATTGGCGTCTCAATCGCCGTTCAGTCCGAACTCGGTGGGCAACGATTCTGGACGCGCAGCTTCAGCGCTGTTGATGGAGTTCCTGCCCGCAGATGACAAAACCATCGCGATGGGGAATGGAGACACCACTCATCAAATTCCTTTGGCAGATGTCGTCGAGCTGACTTCCACATCGAAGCCGAACATGCCAGCGGTCGATCCGCTCGAACACGAACAGCAGCCAACCGGACATTGGACACCGAGTGACTTCGATGACGATGCGGGCGAAGCAACGATCATTCGGCCCGCAGCGCCACACGACCAGATCACCGAGGTGATTCACCGAGATGACGCGGTGGATCAGGAGGCCGTCACCGAGAGAGATGCGGGACAATCGCACGTTGCCGCGACTCCCGGTGGCGCGATGACTCAGACCAGCGTTCGGCCACTCACAGATGCGGCCATCGTTCAAACGATCATCGGCTCGTCGGACTTGGCGGCTCATGCTACGGAGCCTGTTGAGACCAGCACGACAACCTCCGTCTCGACACCATCGAGCGAGAGCGTCGCCGCGCGCGGCACGCTGGCGGTACGAAACATTCCCAAGTTGCGAGCGGCCTTTCGCCAATTGGTGGCTGGCGTGCGCGGACTGCATGGTGCCGGGATGTTGCATCGCGATCTGAAGCCCGCCAACGCACTGGTTTCTCACACCGGAACGGTCGTGCTGCTCGACTTCGGATTGGTCGCCGAGCTATCCGCCAAGCGAGTGGATGGCGCGGAGCAACGTGAAATCTCCGGCACCATCGCCTACATGTCGCCCGAACAAGCTCGCGCGTTGCCACTGACCGAAGCGAGCGATTGGTACGCGGTGGGTGTGATGCTGTTTCAGGCGTTGACCGGCCAGCTCCCCTTCACTGGTAAGGCTCTGCAAATTCTGCGACGCAAGACGGTGGAGGACGCTCCCGCACCGGCGGACCTCATCGACAATGCTCCCGCCGATCTGAACGAACTTTGCGTGAAGCTGCTGCGTCGCACACCGGACCAGCGTCCCACGGGGCGTGAGATCGCCGCTTTCTTCGGAGTCGAGGAAGCGAAAGCAGATGCCTTGCCGCAGACTCAAGCGATGTTGTTTGTCGGACGCGAACGCCATCTCGCGGAACTGAAGGGAGCGTTCCAACAGGTTCGGTCGGGACAGACCGTTGTCGTTCGAGTTCACGGCCGATCGGGCGCGGGGAAGACCGCACTGATTCAACATTTCCTAGACGAACTGAGCGACCGGCAACAGGCCATCGTCCTGACCGGGCGTTGTTACGAGCAAGAGTCCGTTCCCTACAAAGGGGTCGATTCACTGATCGACGCCGTGACTCAGTTTCTACGGATCACGACGCTGCCGGTGATGTCGCTGCTGCCCGAAGGGATCGTCGCACTGGCGCGCATCTTTCCTGTCTTGAACCGCATCAAGGCGATCGAAGCTCTCGGGCAGACTCAAGCCGTCACGAGCGATCTCCGCGAACTCCGACGCCAAGCGTTTGGGGCATTGCGAGAACTGCTGTCGCGCATCGGTCGTGAGCAACCGCTGGTGATCTACCTCGACGACCTGCAATGGGGCGACATCGACAGTGCCGCCCTCCTCGCCGACCTCTTCAGCGGTGAACGGCCGCCACGCATGTTGCTCCTCGCCGCCTATCGCAGCGAGTACATCGAGACGAGCGTCTGCTTGAAGACGTTGCTGCTCAGCGAAACGTCTTCGACGCACCGCAACCCCGCCGAATCCCTCCCGAGTGAGCGTTCAGACTCCGACAGCGAGCAGCCGAGCGATGACATCTTGTTCAGCAGTGGCTCATTCAAGAAGACTAGCTCACAGCGCAGCGATTCCTCCAGCAGTTCGCAGTTCAGACGTAGCGAGATTCCGCTATCAAGTACCTGCTGGAAGGAAGTGATCGTCGAAGCGCTCACGGCCGATGAGACTCGTCGGCTCGCACGCAGTCTGTTGCGTGACGACCTGCCCAATGTGGACGCGAGTGCCGACCAGATCGTCAGTCAGTCCGGTGGCAGCGCGTACTTCGTACATGAGTTGGCGCGGCACTTGAACTCGGGCCTCGATCTCTCGTCGATTTCGGGAGTGGGTCTCGACGATGTTCTCTGGGCGCACATCCAGCGTTTGCCCGACGAAGCACAGAAGCTAATGCAGATCGTGGCCGTGTCAGGCCAGCCGATCCCGCTCCGCAATGTCCTCGAAGCAGCCGACCTGCTCGCAGTCTCGCCGCGCGTACTGGCGACGCTCCGCACCGAACGCTTTCTCCGCAGCAGCGGACCAGGGATGCAAGCCGAGGTCGAAGCGTTCCACGACCGCATTCGTGAGTCGGTCGTGAATCGTCTCGGCGCAGAGATCAAGACGGCGCATCACGGACGACTGGCCGACACGCTCGAACGAAGTGAAGACGCGAGTCCCGAGACCATCGCCGGACATCTCGAAGGGGCCGGACGACTCGAAAAAGCGGGACGCTTCTATTCCGAGGCGGCCAAGTTCGCGTTGCAAAAGCTGGCCTTCGATCGCGCCGAAGAGTTCTCGAAACACGCGGTCAGGCTCGCGAAGAGTGACGACGACAAGGCACAGGCTCACGAGCGCCTGATCCACTACTACACCGACATGGCGCGCTTCCCCGAAGCCTATGCCCAAGGTCGCGAGGCGGCGAAGTACTTCGGCGTGTCGCTGCCTAAGGGCTTCATCCCGCCGCTGTTCCTCATCGACTTCATCAAGGCCAAGTGGCGTTTGATCGGTCGCAAAATGACCGACCTCTTGAACCTGCCAACAATGGCGGACAACCGCCAGGCGAAGGCCGTTCGCATGATCAATGCGGCAGCCAAAGCGGCCTATCAGGTGCAGCCCGAGTTGTGCGTGGCGGTCTCCACGAAGGCCGTCAATCTGTGCCTCAAGCACGGAAACACGCCTGACTGTGCCGTCAGTTGGATGGTGTTTGGCGCGATCTTTCAAGGTGGCGTCTTGGGGATGCACCCGATTGGACACGAGTTCGGTCGGTTGGCTCTGTCCCTCGTGGACAAGTACCAACAGGAGCGGCAGCGCCCCGAAGTGACGTTCGTCGTCGGCTACTTCGGCACAAGCTGGATGCGACCCGCGACCGAAGCCGAGGCACTGTGGCGCACGACCTACGAATCGGGCCGAGCCACCGGCGATCTCTTTCACACCGGCTGTGCGTGTGCCGCGACGACGCAAAGCTTGCTCATGCGCGGCGTGAAACTCAGCGAGATTTGGGCGGAGTCCGAACGGTTCCTCGACTTTCTCAAGCCGGTCCAATTGAAAGAGCCGATCGGCGCGATCCGTTCCATCCGACAGACGATTCGCATTCTGTGTGGCAAGACGCGCGACACGTCCTCCTTCAGCACCGACACGTTCAACGAAGTCGAGTATGTCGCGAGCTTGACCGGCTATGGCTCGCGACACTTCGCTCATTACTACTTCATCAACAAGATGCTCTCACAGTATCTGTGGCGCGAGTACGAAGCGGCCTGGCTCACCTCGCAGGCTTCCGCGCTGTACCTCAAAGAATCCCCCGGCATGTTGCACTCGGCCGAGCATCATTTCCTGACAGGCCTGATCCACGCGGCACTCGCCGAACAACAGACCGGTTCCAAACGATCAGGTCATGTGCGCGGATTGCGATCCGCAGCAAAGCGACTGGCCAAATGGGCGGCAGCTTGTCCTCACAACTTTGAACACAAGGCCCAACTTCTCGCGGGAGAACTCGCTCGTTTGTCTGGCTCCATGCTGGCAGCGGAAGTGGCGTATGAGTCGGCGATCCGCGCGGCCGAAACGTTTGGATATCAACACGTCGCCGCGATCACTCACCAGCGATACGCCGTTCTCCACGAGCAGACTTCGACAACGGAAAAAGCAGCAACGGAGCGACGCCTTGCCAAAGACTGTTTCGCCGCTTGGGGTGCCTCTGCGATTGCAAAGTCGGTTTGACCGAGGCCATCATGCCGCCCCTGTTACCGCTGCGATTCACCTCGCCCAGCTCAAGTAGGGTGTAGGGTGTGTGGAGTCTGCGGAACACACCACTTTCTGCTGTGACAATGGTGTGTTCCGCAGACTCCACACACCCTACGGACTTCGACTCAGTGAATCCCCGCTCGTTTCGCGTCTGCCTTGAAGGAACCTCAGCATGAAAGACCGCAGTGGCCAGTGGATCGTGATCGTGATGGCGACGGTACTACTCGTCACGACCGTGTTCTTCCAACAGGTGTCGTCTCAAGGAGCGGGCGCGACCGGCGGAGTGAAGCCGCCCAAACCGAACAAGCCGATCGTCGAATTGTTGCACAGCGGCGACTCGCTGGGAGATTTGGCGGTCGATGTCTTCACCTACTTGAACTGGCCCGCCGCTCCGGAGATGCGCGGCCAACCCAACTATCCGGTCGCCAAGATTGGAGCCGGGCCGGCGGTATGGGAGACGTATAAAAACAGCACCGAGTTATATCGGCCTCAAGGTGCCGTCCCGCCGAATTGGAGTACCGTCTGCGAACTCCCCGACAGCTTCCCCGTCATGACGGTCGCTCAGTTACAGACACAGTTTGGACCGACAAATTCGACGTGGATTCACTTCCTGTCCGAGAGCCGCATGATCGACGGTCAACAAATCGTCGATGCCAACCAAGCGGTGATCCGTTACGACGTGCGGTGTAGTCAGGACCACTTCAACTATGTCGCGAACAACTCGTCGAACTATCAACTCTTCAACGTCGAAGGCCAACAGCAGGCTTGGGCCGATCCCAACTTCACTTTCAACTTCCCTGCAAACAGCGTCGAGGTCAAAGCCGCGTGGCGCGTGCTGAATCAGACCGACGATGACTCGCACTATTGGACGGCTTACGGCGCGTACTACGACGACAACGGCCAGCCCGCCTACGCCAAGATCGGCCTCACCGCGTTCCACTTCATCGTGCGGACTCCTCTCCAATGGATTTACTTCACCTACGAACAGGTCGATAACCCGACTGCCACGTTCCAGTATTTCCTGCAGGATCAGGAGAATGCCGTGGGGACCAACAGCACCACCAATCCCGACGCCGCCAAGTACAACAGGAATTTGTTGGCACAGACTCAGGGGACCAAATGGCAGTACTACCAGATCATCGGCTGGCAGGACTCCGAGACCGACTCCACCGGCAAGCCGGTCATCCTGGCGAACTCAAATATCGAGACCTATTTCCCCGCGACATCGTCGTGCATGAGCTGCCACGCGATGGCCAACATCGGCCCACCGAACAACCATCGCCTCAACTTCTGGCATACCGACCGCAAGGGGATTCGAGGCCGCGTCGGCGATATCGACTTCAACGCCATCGCGAAGCAACTCGACCCCAACGGAACCTATAAACAAACGAACTACGTCTGGTCGCTGCGGCAGGCTCAATCGACACAGGCTCCCCGCGCGAAGCCAAGCGCGAAACCGACTGCCAAACCGTGAGGCGACGCTGCGAATGACTTGGCAGGATTCCCTGTCGAACCGACGAGACAGCGCGAAGGCAAATTCATTTCTAATTGCGAATTGATCATCGCGAATTTCTAAATGAAAGAGGGTCGTTGCATGGCTCCTTCATTTCGCAATTAGAAAATCCCACTTGGAAATACTTCGCCGTTCATCCACGCCTCGATCAACGACACGCACTCAATCTCAAGATACCTCGTGTTGAATCCCTTCCTGATCATCGCCCTTCCCGCTTCGGAGACACCTCATGAGTTACCTCACACCCCCACGACTTTCGTTCTTGGGTGGCATCTACGCGAACGCTTCGACCGCCGACAACAACGACATCGGCAGCGTCTTCGATGTCGATACGATGACTCTCAATAAGACGATGAATTTGATGGCGGGAGGCCAGACCCTTCCGCAAATCCCCGCCCAACCCAACACCTTCAACTGGACGGATGTCGGTGACAACCCAGCGTTGCGGCAGTGGCTGATGGCGACGATGGAGGCTCCCAATCTCGATGAAGAAAAGTTCGATCCGACGGACCCCAATTCGATGGGGCTCGCCCAAATGGCGCACTGGAACTACTACGGAGATCACAACACCGAGTTTCGCAAGGCGGTGGTCAACGGCGGGCAACTGGCCGCGGGTGTCGTTCAGCCCAACGATCTTGCTCTGCAACTGAAGGTCGAGCTGTTGGGTGATGTCTTCTATCAGAAGCGACGTGGCGCGGTGTTGGTCGATGTCGATCCGTATGCGCTCGTCACGAGTCAGATTTTTTCGGGGCAATTCCGGCTGACATACAGCCCGACGCCCAACGTCAAAGTGCCGATGCTAATTGCCGATCACCCGACTGTCTCGTATGCCTACTTCATCAACCCGCACAAGAACGTGAATCCCAGTTGCACCGGGTTTGAAGCGGTTTCAGCAATCTTTCAATTTGGACTGCCCAACGAAAATCTGGCCTTCTACGACGGAGCCGACTTCAGCTCACCCGCGTTGAACGAGTTGCAGACGCAGGCTCAACAGGGGAAGGGTTTGATGATCCGCTTCTGTCTGTACGATGCCCTCTTTCGGATTGAAGCGACCGATTTGGCGGCGGACTTCGCGCAGGGCAACTATGTCTTCAACCCGTATATCGGCAGCCTGCTCGGATCGATCGGTGTGTGGAACAAGGGTGAACTGGCCAGTGCGCCTCCCGGACGCAAGCTGACGTATCAGGCTCCCTACACGTACACCATTCCACCGGCCGAGCATTCGCCCAAAGTTCAAGCGGAACGAAGGCAGCGAGCCGCCACACTCGCTCGGTATCGACCTCGTATTCGTGCTGCGAACGCGGCCCCTTCGACTACCAAGCAGGCCGTTCTCGGTGCGACCCTCGCCAATGTGGACACCACGAACAACATCGTCTCGCTCGACTGCATCAGTACCTTTCCCGAAGCGAATACGCTCCTGCCGCTGAAGAAGCTCGACATGGGAGTCATGAACCTCGTGCTGCTGTACGGGGCACCTCCGCAGCCGGGTACACTCCCCCCGAACTCGGTCGTCATCGGACCAATCCCGAATGACATGCCGACCTATGATTCACTCGGAGGCGTCTTCGAGATCTCGTATGCGACCAACGGACAGAAGGACGTGATCAACGCCAACATCGGAACCGGCTTGCTGGCGATCGCGCCCGCCACCTCGCCGCCTGCGCCAGCCTCACCGATCTATCTCGTGGAGTCCCCCTTCCTCGACGTGCAGACCGACAACCGCGCCGTCTATTTTGACGTGCAAGTCCGACAGGGAACGAACGTCGTCGCCGGGACATCACAGATACATCTGCGAGTGAAACAGAACGGCATCGCGCCCACCGCACCCGTCAAATTGAACCTCGAATACTGGATGTGCCAGAAGGATTTTGTGAACCCCGACAAATGGCAGATTCCCGTCACCAATCGCTACTTCACCGTGAACGAAGCGACGGCAATCACGGCAACCGGTTCCAACATTTATCCGGGCGTCTTCAATGGCGGACCGCCGCTTCCCGCCAGCGTCATCACCGATCAAGTTACTGTTCCGGCGGGAGGCAAGCTGACGCTGAACCTCACCGGAGTCCGCTCGGGTGTAAGCATGATTCGCTTCGTCGATCCCAGCCTCGAACTGACAGTCCCGATGACTCCCCCGCCCCTCTTCATGACTTCTTCACCTATGCCGAACTTCGGCTGGGACAACGTCAATTACGCAGTCGTCCGCATCCTGCCGTTCGATGATAAATACAGCATGATGTCGGACGCGCAGATTAATAACTGGGACTTCATCTACGCGGAAGTTTTCAGCTTTTATTCGGTGATCTTCCCAATCATGTCGAAGGTCATCCCGTGGGGACCGGACGGTGCGCCGAACAACCGCGAGGAAGTGAAGGCGTTCGCCTCCAACATCCTCGCGTTCACCGACTTCGACATGTGGCACTCGACCATCTACATGCCGATCACCCGCGACCTGTCGGGCGGAAAGCGAGAACTCCTCCACCGCTGGTGCAATCTCCAACAATAGGCGAGCAGACTCGGAACGTCCTCACTTTCGTGTGGCACGTCCGCGCGCGGTCTTTCACCCTGTTACGCCGCGCGCGTGATAACACAGTCCGGTACAAACCATCCGTTTCAATCCGGCTCGCTTGACTTCTCATGAAAACAAGGCAATCGTCCTTTGCGTTATCAAGGAACCGCGCCGAACTCAATTCGTGAAAGGCCGCGCGCGGCTCAATTAACTGTTGGGCCGCCTCAACGCAGAACCGCAATGAACCACAAGTCAACCGCGCGCTCAACGTTTTGCCGCCGTTTAATTCCGTGTCCCGCGACTGCTTCTCTTCGATTGGTTTCTGAAACGATCGCTTGCGATTGATTGGTTCTTGAAGCGCTCGGAGCAAAACACCATGATCCGCTGATCATCGTCCGGCGAATTGATTGTCGCTTGGCCCTTGACCGCGAAAGCAAAACACAACATGAGTTTCTCTGCATCTACTACCAAGCAGCTCGGCCACTACGTGTATGCGCTCGTCGACCCACGAGACGCGTCGATCTTCTATGTCGGAAAGGCCAGCGCAAACAACCGCGCATTCAATCACCTTCGAATCGCCACGGGTGAGGAGGAAAAGCAGAAGCGAATTCGCGACATCCGTGCCGCAAGCCTTGAGCCCATTATAGAGGTTCTCCGGTACGGCTTGACCTCGGCACAGGCGAGCCTTGAAGTCGAGGCGGCGGTCATCGATGTTCTGGGCCTTGAGAACCTTACGAACAAGGTTCGTGGGCACGGAGTTGATCGGGGGCGTCAAACGTCTTCCGAGGTCGAACGCCTGCACGGTTCAAAGCCTGTTGCCGTTGAAGGCATCCGCGAACCCTACATGCTGTTCTTCATCAATCAAACTTACTCGGCAACGAAGAGGGAGCCAGAGCTCTACGACTGCGTGCGACAGTTTTGGTCTGGTGTCTCGCCCAATACAAGAATGCCGTCAGCAACTACAGGCAAGCTTACGTATCCGGTCGCCTTGGCCATTGTCGCAAGTGTTGTCGTCCGGGCGTACACAGTTGCCGCATGGTTCCCTGCCGGTACCACGCTATCGTCCCGCTCCATAGACACTCCCGGCAATCGTTGGGAGTTTGTTGGGCAGCTAATTCAAGACCATCCGCTTCAGGGTCGCCGGCTTACTAAAGCTGGCCATGACCTTCCGGCCAATCAACTCGGTTATGGCTACCTCAACTGATGTCGCGCAGCTTTATCCTGCTCGGCCGTTCGATTGCAGAACAACAAACAACCTCCTCTTTAATGTCTGTCGGCCAGTTGAACGTCGCCTGGCCTCTGATTGGTTCACGAAAACAAAAGCCCGGCCCAACAAGTCGGTCAAGCCGAGCGGCGGTTGGCGCGGTTTCTGAATCCCAAGTCGCTGGCCACCGCCCGGCTTACCTTTGACGTTGGGCGGCTGGAGATCGAGCGTGCGCAGTCTCGTAGGACCGGTTCCACCGGCCTCTTGATCTCTCGCGGTGGCCGGTGGAACCGGCCCTACACAACTACGCCGACTCTTCGGCTTGGGGTCATCGCCCTGTCATGAGCCACCAGACAAGACCCGACAGGGCTGCTGCGGCAGCGATTGCTCCGGCAATTTGCAGGCGTCGTCTGGTCAGCAATCCATCTTTCTTCGCACCACCATCCGCACAGTCGAGGCGGTACTTGAGATGGCTGCCGATCAGGATTTCGTCGCCCGGTTTGAGCGGTCGGTGTTTGATGGGGACGCCGTTGACGCGGGTGCCGTTGCGGCTGCCGAGGTCCGTGATCCACCAGCGAGTGCCGTCGAAGTCGAGTTCGCAGTGACGGCCTGACACGGAGTGATCGGTCAGTTGAATCGTGCAGTCTTCGTTGCGACCGATGATCACGCGAGTTTGGGTGAGTGGTCGGAAGCGATCGCCGCTGATGGGGACGAGAACCGCCCCCGACGCTTCAATTGTCGAGGCTGCGCGATGTCCGTGATCGGCCGCGCGAGACATCTGCTGCAACTGTGACGACGACACGCTGTGCGATCCCGTGTCTTGATTCGTGGAATCAGGCAGCGGGTGTCCCTTCACATCGAACCGTGTGTGTGTGCCCGCAGAGAGCTTCACTACCGAACTGATGGCCGACGGTCGCGCGGTCGATCCACCGGCTGCGGCTGTCTTCGCGCGGCTCTTTAGAAA
>JAYVOX010000453.1:0-20133 GCA_043757695.1 Schlesneria sp. | reverse complement strand
TCACGCCAGCGGTGATGCCGCCCAATGCGATGACTCCGACCGCGAAGTCACCGATGGCGATGATCCCTTTGGCAAAGCCACGGCTCTCCCCGCGCGCAGCATCGGGGCCGAGAGCGATTACCACGAGAGGACATCCCCAAACCATTCGCGTCGAGCGATACCGGAACGTTCTCTTCTTTCGCATTCTACTTCTCATTTTTTAAAGGAATGACATCAAGCGTAATCGGTCGCGGCAGTAGAGATCAGACCACGAAGCTCGCGAATCGACACGAATGTAGACTTCGCTCGGCCAAGAGTGAGACATTTGAACGTAGCCGCGTTTCGCCAGAACGTGGGTCTTATCAGCTTTCGCCCCGCACTCTGGCGAGGTGCAGCTACGTCGCACAACAGGCTGCTAGAGAACCCGGAGGAAGGCCACGAGGTCTTGTTTCTCGTCGCCGGTGAGCTTCAGTTGGAGAACCAAGTTGAAGAACTCCACGGTGTCGTCGAGCGTCAGCAGTCGTCCATCGTGCAGATACGGGGGCGAGTCGATGATTCCGCGTAGCGGAAAGGTTTTGATGGGACCGTCCGCGCCCGCGTGTCGGCCATTGATCAGGTGTGGTTTGAAGAACCGCTCCACCTTGAGGTCGTGCATCAGGTTGTCAGTGTAATACGGTGCCGGATGGCAGACCGCACACTGGGCCTTGCCGAAGAAGAGCGTCTGTCCTCGCAACTCCGATTCAGTGGCTTGGTTCGGATCAAGTTTCCCAAAGAGGTCGAGCTTCTTGGCTGGTGGGAAGGCCAACAGGGCTTGGAATTCCGCCATGAAGTGGACTTGGCTACCGCGTTCCAAAATGTTGACTCCCTTTTTCGTCGCGATGACCGGATCGCCATCGAAGTAGGCGGCGCGTTGTTCAAACTCGGTGAAGTCTTCCACCGTTTTCAAGGCCCGCTGTGAGCCGAATAGCCGTTGAATATTCACACCGCGCAACGTCGGAGTATCGATCCGATGACGAAGCTCTTGTGGTCGGACATCGCCTGCCAAATGTGTCGCCGCATTCGTATGGCCGTTGGCGTGGCAGTCGAAACAGGCGACACCGCGACTGGGGCGACTCGACCGGCGATCGTCGGTGAGATTGAACTGCTGCTGAGCGAAGGGGGTCACCAGCAGCCGGACGCCTTCCAGTTGCTTGGGGTTCAAGATGCCGTTGAGCAGCTCAAAATAGTTGTCGCCGGTGAGCAGTTTGCCGTGCGTCACATCGCCCAGATCGGGCCGTGTGGTTAAGTACAGCGGTGGTGGGAACTCGGGCAGGAAGTGGTCTGGCAAATCGTAGTCGAGATCGAACCGAGTCAGGTCACGCGTCTCTTGCCGCTTGATTTCGTCGATATGGAATTTCGGAAAGAGCATCCCCCCTTCAGGGTGGTTCGGATGTGGCAGAGGCAAAAATCCGAGCGGAAACAGTTGCTTGTCTCGCACTTGAGCAGGCGTCATCGCAGCCAGCGCGGCCCAAGTCACTCCTTCCGACAGTCGCACGCGGACGCCCGCTTGGACCGGCTTGTCGCGCGACATCGTCACGCCGACCACCTTCCGATTTGCCAGATCGTATCGCTCCTCCAGCAACGTCTGTTGGCGTTGAGTGATCGCTCCCTTGTCCGCTGTCATCCGCTGCATCACCGCCGCAAAATTTTCACGTGCGACCACCGGACTGTAGCTGCTCAACGGCGGCTTGGGGGGATCGTCTGCTCGAACAGTCGCTCGCTCGCCCCTCAGGCCGACAACGAACATGAGTGCCGCTGTCGCAGCCAACGCGAGAGACTGATCCCTCCGCAATAAAGGCTTCATATCTGCTTCCCTTCAATGACAGAGGACCGAGTATAGATGTTGTTGCTGGAATGGCCGATTGTTCTCAAGCCAACTGACCATTACCGACAGCCGCCGACAAACAGTGCGGCGACTAATACGATGGGAATCGGCAGGCCCAGCAGCAGTGCGATCAGTCCCCACCGGACGTTGCCTCGGCGATTCACGTTTGCTGGCAGGCGGTTTTGTTCGTGTTCTCTTTGCATGGCTTCTCTGCGCAAGTTTGTTTCAAGCATCGTTGGGCGGATCGCTTCTCATGGCCATAATAAAGTCATCGACTTCTTTTTCAGCGACCTCTTTGGCATAGCCGTACTTCTGTTGCAGCAGTCCCGCCAACTGGTCTCGCTTGCCAGCCACGACGGTCAAGTCGTTGTCGGTCAGCTTGCCCCACTTCTCTTTGACGTTACCGGTGAACTGCTTCCAATTGCCTGCGATTTGATCCCAATTCATGATGGTGGTCCTTGTTCGGAGTCTTTGAATTCACGGCACAACCACAGTGGCTGTGCGGCCCGTCCTGCCGCTGGAGACGGCTCACGGCAGCATCGACGGGATGAAGCATCGACAGGCATTTCGCGCGCCGGAATTGCCTGGCAACCCGGAATTGCCTGGCAACACTGAAGCCGCTGTGCTGGCAATGTTCGGTCAATCACAGGGCCTCGAAATGGGACTCACGAAGCGTCGCGTTGATCGGTGGGCGACCAGCCTAGACATTGGCGGATCACTCGTTGTCGAACGGGATCGGTCAGAGCGAGATCGGGTGTCTGGAGTTCATCCTCGTTGAGAATCGAAGAGGAGACCTTCGGTCGGGCGTTTCCGCGGGGTCGGGAGACCCGCGCCGAACAGCAGGCCTACCCGCGCTGAACTGGGTGGAGACTCTACGCCGAGAGTGACTGCAACGCGGCGAGCAGGCGTGCGAACTCGATGTCCAATTGCGCGCCGAGTTCTTTCAGTCGCGATGTATCACCGGCTCGACCGAGGTTTTCGATTTCCAGTGCCAAGGTGACGACGGGCGTCGCCTCGAATGTGGCCGCGAGGCCGCGCAGGCTGTGGGCACTCAGGACGACTTGTTCGAGCGCGTTTGTTCGCAACCCGTCGTCCAGACGCTCCACCAATTGTGGGGCATCTTCGAGGAAGAGCCGGGCCATCGCTGTCAGCAACGCGGTGTTGCCATTCATGCGTTGCAACGCGATCTCGGTATTGATCGGCTTGCGAACCGGTACCAGAAGTGGGTTCATGTTCGTACGGACTCTTGGAAGGTGTGCAGGACAGTTGTTCGTGACCCGCAGTAGTGGGCGGGGGACTACGAGGTAGCGGTAGTGTGGTGGACACCTTCGCGGGCGAAACAGGTTGTGAATGAGTCACGTTTTGTAATGGGGAGGAATTTCTAATTGGTCATTGCGAATTTCTAATTGCGAATTGAAGAACACCTCGCCGCCGGTGACTTTCATTTTGCAATTCGCAATTAGAAATGGACCTGACTTTGGTCTGAGGCCAAGCCTCGCTGGAATCTTCGGAACACACCACGTTTGAGTTGTGAGAGTCGTGCGTGCGTCTACACGTTGGCGAGTTCCTCCAAGTCGATTCGCACTTTGCGTTCCATCGAGATGTTGAACGCCGCGATGCGGTCACGAATTTTGCCCCGTGTGACGCCGAGGATTTCTGCCGCCTGGCTTTGGTTCCCGTTGGTTGCCTGCAAGACACGAGTGAACAGATAGCGTTCGAGTCGATTAATCGCTTCCATCGACAGGTCGGTCGATTTCGCCACCAGTCGCTCTTCGATGTACGGCCCGAGACTCGCGATCGGCGGACAGTCGGCATCATTCAACGTCAGGCCGCCCGGTGCGGTGCTGGATGCGGGAACGTGGCCGTGTATTGGGTGATTGGCCGTCACTTCGCGCGGTAGAAACTCGGGGATGATGATCGGGCCGATGGCGTTCAAGACCGCTTGCTGCACGACGCTTTGCATCTCGCGGACATTGCCCGGCCAGCCATAGTTCGACAGGATTTCGAGGCACGCTGGCGAGAGTCCTTCGATGTGATGCTTGTTCAACATTCGTTGAGCCTGCCCCAAGAAGTATTTTAACAGGAGCGGAATATCGCCCGCGCGCTCGCGGAGTGGCGGGACCGTGATGGTCATTCCGTTGAGTCGATAGAACAGGTCGGCGCGAAACGTTTTCTCTTCGACCATCGGTTCCAAGGGGCGATTGGTCGCGGTGATGATGCGCACGTTGGTGGTGATCGTTTCGTTGCCACCGACTCGCTCGAATCGCTGATCTTGCAGCAGTCGCAGAATCTTGCCTTGCACCAGCAGAGCCATGTCGCCGACCTCATCCAAGAAGATCGTGCCGCCGTGACATTGCTCAAACTTCCCAATGCGCCGCCGCTCGGCTCCGGTGAACGCTCCTTTTTCGTGGCCGAACAGTTCGCTTTCCAACAGCGTGTCGGGGAGCGCCGCGCAGTTGATCGCCATGTACGGCTGATCGTGCCGGTGGCTGTGTTGATAGAGGGCTTGCGCGACCAGCTCCTTGCCGGTCCCGCTCTCACCGCGAATCAAGACCGGCACATCTTGAGCGGCGACGCGACCGATCGACTTGAAGACATCGAGGATTTGCGGGCTGCGTCCCACGAACACCTTGCCAGCAGTCTCGGCATCCAGATCGGCGGCCAGGGCGACGGGGACATTCATTAACTGCCGTGAGTGAATGGCGGTTTGAACGAGCCGGTTCAATTGCGGCAGATCGAGCGGCTTGGAAACGTAGTCATAGGCCCCGAGCTGCATGGCCGTGATGGCCGTTCCGCTGCCGCTGTCGGCGGTGACGAAGATGACGGGGAGACGGCGGTCGATCGCTTGGATGTCTTGCAGGATTTCCAAGCCGGATCGGCCCGGCAACATGATGTCGAGCAACACGACATCGGGACGGCGACTCGCCACGAGAAGGAGTCCCTCTTCCGCCGTCGCGGCCGTGATGACCTCGACCGGAATCGCTTCCAACGACGTTTGGATCATGAATCGCAGGCTGCGATCATCATCGACAACAAGTATTAAGGGCATCGTGGCGTCAGCAGTTCTTTGAATGGGAGCGAAGCCGGGGTGAACGAGTGACGGGCGAAGGAATGTAAGATGGACGCCTCGTACGTCCGCATCCGTGATCAGGTGGACGGACGGAATGTCGGGATCGAGAGTGACTCCGCCGCCTTGGGCGAACGAGTGTACCAAGCGAGTCACGCGCCGTTGTCCGTTGAAACAGGGTAATCGAAAGTAAGGCGTGTCACCAACACGGGGACTCAGAAGTGGCCGCATCTGACAGGCATACGCTTTGCCAATGATAAGGGATGGTTTTGCGACAGCGGACTCACTGCAACGGGAGTGTCCGCTCACCGATGGATTTCGGCTCAGCATGGTCGATGAACGAACAGGCCGCGCGGTGAGCAACCAGGCGTGTCGCTCCTTGTTGGCGAATCTCCAGATACTCTCAGCACCTTCCGAACTCCGTGAATGAAAGACAGCACCATGACCGCAATCAACACGCCCCTCAGGTCTCCGTCTACACGTCGCCACTCGCACTCAACGCTGTCTTGATCGGAAATCGGCTCAGGGACAACGGGATACCGGCAACGGTCGCGGAGTCGAAAGGGCCGTCTGTCGGTACATCGCACACCCCGATCGAAGTGTTCGTCCCCCTCGCAGACGAGGTTCGCGCTAGGTGTCTGTCCGGATACCCTACGGAAGGTATGGCCTTCGACTTTCCGGACCGACACCTAGGCAACTCGTCGAATAGGACGAAGCGGACCACTCCAGGAGGACTGCTGCTGGTGATGAACTCGACGATGTGGCGGCGGTGTGATTAGTGGCGCGTCCGACTTGATTCTCTCACACGACGCTAGTCACTCAAACCTCGCTCCACCGACACGAGGTCGGTTTGATTGTGAGTGAGTTACCTGCATACTTTGTGTGAACAACAATCAAATCGAGGTAACACTTTCAAGATGAAAACTGTTCAACACTGGCGAACCCCGCAAGCCTCGGTGAATTTCGGGCTGATTGTGCTGGTCTTGGTTCTCAATGGAGTCGTCGTTCAACGAAACAGCGTCGCGCTGCGTGAGGTGCATGCTGCGGTCGTTCACACGCATGAAGTCCTCACGCAAGCCGAACACATTCTCACGGGTCAAGTCGAGGCTGAGTCGGGTGTACGCGGGTATGTCCTGACGGGGGACAACAAGTATCTCAAGTACTATCAGCAAGCACGGGAGTCTCTGCCCGAGCAACTCCGCGCGTTGCAAGCGAGTGTGTCGGATAACCCGATGGAGTCGGACAAAGCTCAGCAGGTCGAAGCCCTGACTGTGGCGCGGATGGAGATTCTGCGGCGTGTGGTCGAGGCTCGAACCACACAGGGCTTCGACGCGGCTCGGGATTTGATCAGCACGGGGGAGGGTCGAGCGGCGATGGACGTGACGCGAGCGGCCATTGAAGAACTCTCATCAAGAGGGCAGCGACTGCTGAAAAAGCGGACTCAAGACGCCGATGACAAGCTGTTCACGATCTTGATGGCCAACGTCATTGCGGTTTGTTTGGGTTTGCTCATCAGCGTGGTTGCGTGGCGGTTGATTGATCGACACGCTCAACGCTGCCAATCGGCCGAGACCAAAGCCGCGGCCGAGCGTGAGAACCTGCTGGTGACGTTGACGAGCATCGGTGATGGCGTCGTCGTGACAGACGCCGAAGGACGCGTGCAGTTGGTGAATCCCGTCGCGGAACGGTTGATGGGAAATTCACAAAGCGTGATCGGCCAGCGACTGATTGATGTCTTCCCCATGGTGAATCAAACGACACGCGATCCCGTTGAGAATCCCGTCGTCAAAGTGCTGGAGTTGGGGACTGCCGTCGGGTTGCACAACCACACGCTGCTGCTGCGGCCCGACGGAACCGAAGTGCCGATCGAGGACAGCGCGGCTCCCATCCGCACTCAAGGGGGTGAAATGACGGGGGTGATCCTCGTTTTCCGCGATTGCTCCGAACGGTGGCGATTCGAGAACGAATTGAAAGAGCGCGAGCGTCGCTTCCGCCGCATGTTTGAAACGCCACTCGTGGGGATCGCGTCTGGCTCAGCGGATGGCAAGTCGCTGTTGGAAGCCAATGATGCCTATCTCGACCTGATCGGCTGCGACCGAGGTACGCTCCCCGATTCGTCACTCGGCTGGGGCGGCGTGGAGGCCGGAACCAGTCCGCTCGATGAATCGGCTCAGCACGAGCTGAGAGAAACCGGCATCTGCTACCCGTTTGAGCGCGTCTGTACACGCATCGACGGGACGCTCGTGCCCGTGTTGGTCTCCGCCACGAAGCTGCTCGATGAGGAAGATCGAATCATCGTCTTCATCACCGATCTCACGGTCAGCAAGCGGGCCGAAGCGGCTCTGGATGAAAGTCAGGCCCGGTTCCGTGTTCTGTCGGAGTCGATGCCGCAGATGGTCTGGACGGCGCGGCCTGACGGTCATGTAGATTACGTCAACCAAACGTTCGCGACTTATACGGGACGCCCCGTCGATGAGTTGCTGGGCGCGGGCTGGACGGAGTTGTTGGAACCGTCCGATCGCAATCGTCTGTTCGAGGCTTGGAAAATGGTGTTGTCCACCGGTGAACCGCTTGAGGTGGAAAATCGGCTGCGTCATCAGGACGGCGAATACCGCTGGCATCTCACGCGCGCGTTGCCGATGTACAATGCCGCTCATCAGATCACGCGGTGGATCGGCACGAACACAGATATCCATAATTATAAACAATTGGAGTCCCTGCTGAAGGAAGAGCATCAGCGGAAGGATCAGTTCCTCGCGATGCTCGCCCACGAGTTGCGAAACCCACTCGCGCCGCTGGCCAATGCGGTCGAGGTGCTGGCCGCCACGCCGCAGGATGCCCCTCAAGCGGCCGAGCTGATTCCACTGATGCGGCGACAAGTTCTTCAGCTGACGCGGCTGATCGACGACCTGTTGGATGTGTCCCGTGTGACTCAGGGACGGATGTTGCTGCGACGCGAACGAACGCTCGTCGCGACCATCGCGGACGCCGCCGTCGAAGCGGTGCAACCGTGGATCACCGAACGACAACACCTGTTCACCGTGACAATCCCCAAGGAGGAACTTTGGATCGACGCCGACGCAGCCCGGATGGCTCAAGTCCTGACCAATCTCTTGCAGAACGCGGCGAAATATACCGAGTCAGGTGGCCGGATCGCCCTGACGGTGGAACGGGCTGGTCGCGAGGTCTTGTTCCGCATTCAAGACAACGGGCCAGGCATCTCGCCGTCGATGCTGACACGCATCTTCGATCTGTTCATGCAGGTCGACCAGACGCTCGATCGCGCACACGGTGGACTGGGGATCGGACTGACGTTGGTGAAGACGCTCGTCGAATTGCACGGGGGGCGCGTCACTGCTCAAAGCGAAGGACTCGGACAAGGGAGCCAGTTCATCGTGCGACTCCCGCTGATCGAAGCGCCGATCTTCATGCTGAATGTGACGCTCGAACCACCGCCGATCGTCGCCGCACTGCCATCGCTACAAGTTCTCGTGGTGGACGACGTGAAAGCCTCGGCCAAGACGCTCGCCATGATGCTCAACGTGCTGGGACAAGACGCCGAAACCGCCTTCGATGGCCCGAGTGCCATCGCCACCGTGTCCGCCGGGAAGTTCGCGGCGGTGTTCCTCGATATCGCAATGCCCGGCATGGACGGACTCGAAGTGGCGAAGCAGTTGCGTAACAACCCCGCCTTGAAAACGTTGACCCTCGTCGCCCTGACCGGCTTCGGCCAAGCAGAAGACAAACAACGCAGCCTCGACGCCGGCTTCGACGAACACCTCATCAAACCAACCAGCATCGACCTCCTCCGCGGTGTCCTGCACCGCGCGGCCGACCGAATAAAGGCGGAATCCTGATTTGGGATGTCCGACCCCTAACCTCGACTTTTGCCAACTTTGGACTGCGGGGATTCATCTCCGCTTTCCTTTCTCTGCCGCCACTCCCCTTTTTGAAATCCTCTGCGCAGATACGGCCCTTCATAAATCCAAGCAAAGCCAGAAAAGAAAGCGGCAATTGATTGCCGCAGTTCAAATGGCATGGCAAAAGCCGAGCTATACCTCGCGCGGCCACGAGTGATGCGTTTTAAGCGAGCCGCATGCCGTAAGGCTGCGGGTTTTCTGCGGCGATCAAGAACCCGCAGCCTTACGGCGTGCGGCTCGCCAAGGCCTCATTCGTGACCGCGCGAGGTATAACAGTCCGACCACATCCTCGTTCGTCAATCGAAAGCGGCTTCGCCGCAAACCTCAGCTCCGTCCAGCCGGAGTACTCTCCAAAGGAAACCGCCATGAGCCACGACAGCGATTCTCAACCCGTCTTGAACCACGATGATGTGCAACGCGAACTTTGCCAGCGGCTGGCCATAGCCATGCGCACCGGCGTGTTCAGTTTTCAAATCCGCTGCATCCACAAGGGTGAGTCCGGCCCCGAGGCGTGGCTCTACGTTTATCAGGATCATCAGTGGGAGAAACGAGATGACCTCGCGTTGCCGAGTCCTCTCGCGGCAGACCTCATGGAACAGATGGAACGGCTCTCCACCCGCGAGTACTCCGACGCTTGGACCTGTCGGCGCATCGGCCACAGTGATCGCACCGACTTCGAATTGAAGTTCCGCCGCGACCACGTTGAGTCGCACTTGGACGACAATCTGGAGTCGTATCTCCACGGAGCGCTGTTCCTCGCCCAACACGATTCCGGCAAGGACGCCCGCCGCCGCATTCGAGGCCCGGATCAGAAGTGATACTCCGCCCGGCCCAAACGGAGTCTTTCCGAGCGGAGGACGTAAGTCCGCCGCTCGGAAACATGTCACTCGTGGCCGCGTGAAGTAGATGTCCCTCTGGTCCGTGCGAGATAGAAACAGGCACCATGACCACGCCCCCATCCGAAGCAGCGCCGTCGCCTGAGCAGTCTCTGCCTCGCAACGTCAAAGTGTTGGGGTGGCGAGTCTGCTCAATGACACCGCCAGCGAGATGATCCTTCCGCTGCTGTCCACTTTTCTGATCACGGTCTTGGGCGGCAATCGCTTCACGCTCGGCATCATCGAAGGGGTCACGGATTCGATTGCCAGCCTGCTCAAACTTTGGTCGGGTGATCGCTCGGATCAGTCGGGACGCAGGAAGGGCTTCGTGCTGTTTGGCTATGCAGTGCCAGTACTCACCCGGCCAATGATCGGCCTGGTGTTCGCCCCTTGGCAGTTGTTCGCCCTGCGAATGGGCGATCGAATCGGCAAGGGGATTCGGACCTCGACACGCGATGCCCTCATTGCGGATTCGACCGACCCGTCAGTCCGCGGCCGCGCGTTTGGATTCCACCGCGCGATGGACCATCTCGGCGCGGCTGTTGGCCCGCTGCTGGCGACCTGCTTTTTGTGGTGGTGGCCCGAACAATTGCGGACGCTCTTCCTGCTGACGCTGGTGCCGGGAATGCTCGTGGTCGCCTTGCTCTGGTTCGGTTTGCGGGAACCGGAGCAAACCAGGACTCCAGCACCGGCAGAGCCATTTCGCCCGGTGCTCAAACCGTTCGACCCCAATTTTCGGCTCTATTTGATGACGTTATTGGTGTTCACGCTGGGGAACTCCAGCGACGCCTTTTTGTTGGTGCGCGCGGGTGAACTCGGCGTCCCGGCGGTCATGCTCCCTGTATTATGGGGCGCGTTTCATATCGTCAAAAGCACCAGCAACCTGTACCTAGGTCGAGCCGTCGATACCTTCGGTCCCAAACGATTTATTCTTGGAGGCTGGCTGATCTATGCCCGTGTCTATCTCGCCTTCGCGCTGGCGACATCCGCTTGGCAAGCCTGGGTTATCTTTCTGATCTACGCCCTTTTCTACGGCCTGACGGAACCGTCCGAAAAGAAATTGGTGGCCGACCTTGTCGGAGGCGAACGTAAGGGGCGAGCCTATGGCTGGTACAACTTCGCAATCGGCATTGCCACGCTCCCCGTCAACCTGATTTTCGGTGCGCTCTATCAAACCTATGGCCCGCTGGCCGCGTTCGGTTGGGGAGCCAGCTTGGCACTGATCGCAATCGTGATGATGACGGCCGTTGTCGCAAAACCGCTCGAACCCATCTCCTGAGAAGCCCGATCCCCCCTTGACCACACATCACTTGGACGAACACACGCTGCCGGAGCAGTAGGGTGCGTGGAGTCTGCAGAACACACCACTCTTATCTCTTCGGCATGGTGTGTTCCGAGGATTCCACACACCCTACGTGACTGGATGCAAACATTTGAACCGCGGGATGCGTGCCGGCCTCACGCCCACATCTTGCCGATCTTGCGGCGGACATCGGCGGTGGTGACATCGCTCGCTGTCGCATCGCGTTTGAAATCTAGCTTCGTTTTGACGGCGTTGACCTGCTCGAAGTAGGGCAGGAGTTCGTCGGGGATGAATCGCGTGCGCTGCGAGTACGAGTGATGGTCACTCTTGTGGTGAGAGTGAAAATAGTAGCGGTGAGGGTGCAGCACGTAGAGGTTCGACTTCGCCCGCGTTAGAGCCACATAGAACAAGCGGCGTTCCTCTTCGATCGCGGCCTCGGATTCGGTTGCCAGATCGGACGGGATGTTTCCGTCAGCAGCATGCAGGACGTAGAGCGGCCCCTGTCGTCAGTCGCGTTGATGTCTTCACCCCGGCGGATATGCAGGCGAACTGCCGCCTGAATTCCCCCGAGCACAGCCATCTTCAGCAGTGGATTGATGCGACTTCCCGATGTCATTGCCAAATCTCAGTGGCGGTTGAATTACAAGCAAACCATGCCGCCCTTGTTACGCCGCAACAATGTCCCCTCGACTGTGGTCCGAGTCGGCGATTAGAAAGAATTTGGGAACGTCACTACGGCTCGATTGTAAGGCAATGCGGTCTCCTTTCATTCGGTTGCCACGGTTGTTGTCGCATAGGCAACAGCAAACCGTTGACGGTTTCCCGTTGCATTCGCAGTTTTCATTTGAAGAAATGGAATCGTGCATGCAACTCCTCAAGAACGAGCGACCCAAAATCGGCCATAGCGGAGGCGGCTCTGGCGATGCAACACAATGCAGGCGAGAATTGCAACTTCGGGCGGTGTGACAGAACAAGGCATGTGAAAGACACTTCATGTTGTCGAGTTGCTGATACCTACATCCCGAATCCAACGGCTTTGAAATGACGCGTCATTCAGCAGCCACGAATCACATGACGTTGCTCTCAGGCAATCGCCACCGTCAGGCACGCGAAACAACTTGATCAGGTCGCAATACCCACCGGCATCCCCAGTGAGAATCAGTCGCGGAAATCGTAGTGTTCTCAATGCCGCCAGTCTTACTGGCCAGCGGCCTGCAAACGCCGCAACTGCTCTGAAGCGTTTGCCGCTCTCCGTTCGGGTATGAGGATTGGCACCAGTCCCCAACACGGAGAATCGACATGGCACATGACCTTGCAACCACTGACAGTCGCCCGGCAATGATGTACACCGGAAAAGTTCCCTGGCACCGGCTGGGAACACGTCTTGATGAACCAGCGACGGCCCACGATGCCATTGAAGCAGCCGGGTTGGGTTACGAGGTTGAGTTGACTCGATTGGTGACAGTCAACGACATCCCCATTCCGGACAAGCTTGCGGTCGTGAGAGAAGACAGTCACGCGATTCTCGGTGTCGTGGGGAACACCTACCGACCGGTGCAAAATCGGGAATGCTTTGGATTCTTGGATGCCGTCGTGGCGGACGGGAGCCTGCGGTATCACACGGCCGGGGCACTCGGAAAAGGGGAGCGGGTCTGGATGCTCGCGAAGCTGCCGGATGACATCCGAGTCAAGAATTCGGACGACATCACGGAGAAGTTTCTGCTCCTGTCCAACTCCCACGACGGAAGCTCGTCGCTGCGAGTCTACTTCACACCTATTCGCGTGGTCTGTGCCAACACGCTGGCGATCGCGGAACGGAATGGATGCAGCCAGGGAGTCTCGATCATCCACAAGGGTGATCTGGCCACCAAAGTCCAGCAGGCTCAGGAAGTCCTTGGCCTCGCGAAGAGTTTCTACGACGACGTGGAGCTTCGCATCAATCGGCTCGCCAGTCATTACCCCAGCCTGCGGCAACTTGAAGAGTACTTCAAGCTGGTCTACCCGGACTCTCCGGACGGCGAATCGACCCGGACGAAGAATGTTCGACAGGAACTTCATCGTCTGTTCGAGGAAGGCATCGGCCACAAGATGCCCGCAATCCGACACACCACTTGGACCGCCCTCAATGCGGTGACCGAGTACGTGGACCATTACCGCTCGACACGCGGCAAGACCTCGATGGAGCGAGCCAGCAATCGCTTGGATTCGGCATGGTTCGGTTCGGGAGCACAGCTCAAGGAACGAGCTTGGGATCTTGCCATGCTGATGGCTACCTGATCCCTGTAGCAGTCGGTGACTCACACAACGCGACGCCTCCTTGATTCGGGTAACTGGTCAGGAGGCGTTCTTCTTTTCCAGGAGCCAAGCATGTTGAAGGTCAATGTCGGACTCAGCCGGAAACTGTCACGCGATTTCAATTCCACCGGGTTCAGTCTAAATCTGGAAGGCGAACTCTGTGTGGGTCTCGACGATCCCGTGGCAATGATCGAGAGGGTCAAGGAATTCTACGATCTGGCTGAGGAGGCTCTGAACCAGCAGATCGAACGGTACGAAGCAGAACGTGCCATCGGCAGCAGGGATGAAGGGCAGCCATTCTGATCTGAGTCACTTTGTCACCCAGTCGTTTGCATCGACACGCCCTGTTGGCCCACAATTCGGCAGACGTGATGTTGTCGAGGTAAGCTGCGGGGAGATCGGGCCAATGATTGAGTCGGACAGTGCGGGAATGGATGGGGAGTCGCTGGCGAATTGGTATCGGGATCACGTTCGGCCACTCTTGGAAAAGTTGGACGCAACGCGGATTCCCGAAATCGAAAACGATCTCGAACGATTGCGGCACGCTCATGAGCGACTAGATGACGAGTTGATCGCATGCTTTCTGGGCAGTTCCGGCATCGGCAAGAGTACTCTGATCAATGCGCTTGTTGCTGGACACGAAGAGATTGTCCCGGCCGGAGGCATTGGCCCATTGACGGCCCAAGCGCTGACCGTTCGCTATGCCGACGCAGCTTGTTTTGAGGCAAAGTATCACGACGCGGGGAAGCTCAACCAACTCCGTTTCGTGTTGGAAGGCGGACTCAGAGCAAAGACAACTCAACCGGATGATGATGGCAAGGTGCTGCCTGATGTCTCGTTGGAATTGCCGCCTGACGACGCGGATGGGTTGGGAAGCGAAGTTATCACCGAAGGCGACGAGTCTGGGTCGCAAGCAGAAAAGTACCGGAAGCAGGCTCGGCTGTTGGTGAAGGGTAAACAGGACAGCACCGATGGTGACTCGGACATTCCTTACCTTGTGGATGGTCTGCGGCAGGCACTCGGCCAAGATAGCCTCTTCAAGTCCGAGCTGACTGCCGACGATGCGACCCGAGTGAAGCGGCTGCGTGAGTTGCTGATTCGCGACGACAATCAGTGGCCGTCACGCACAGTCACCTTGAATGAGAGTGACCATCACTTTGACGAGAGGCTCGCCGAACATGCCACCGGCTTTCTGTCACCCATCATCGAGTCGCTAAACGTAGGGTGGAAGTCGGACTTGCTCTCGCACGGCGTTTCGCTCGTCGATCTACCGGGTCTCGGAATCGCTGGCGACGTGTACCGCGACGTGACGCAGAAGTATGTCAAAGAGCGGGCAAAGGCGATTGTGCTGGTGGTTGGCAATCGGGGCATCACCGAATCGGATGCCCAATCACTTCATTCGTCCGGATTTTTGAACCGGCTGCTGCACTCCGCCTACGACACTTCGGCCGACACCGCGTCGTTGATCGTGGCGGTCACACGAATCGACGACATCGCCGACGATCAACGAACGAAAGACAAAACTAAGACTAAGCGGGAATACTTTGCCATCGCGCAACAAGAATCGCGCGAATACGTTCAAAAACAGATTCGTTCTACGCTGGAAAAAGCGTGGTCATTGGCTGGCGAAGCCGTGAGTGACATCAAGCGGCAAGTGATTGAAACCGTCATCGAACGGATGAGCATCTTTCCGATTTCGGCTCTACAGTTTCGAAAATGTCTGGCACCAGATGACGAAGCTCCTGCCTTCATCCAGCTTCCGGCGGCCAGTGGCATACCCGCGATGATCGCAGGCTTGCGGGAACGTGCTGAAACGGAACGCGAGGAGCGGAGGAGGCGATACGTCGAGGCTCGCAACCTACTGATTGAGCGATTGCTCTCCACACTGTGTGTGATTCAGCACAAGTGGAAGAATGATTCTCGCGTCGAAGAGGAATCGGAACGGCTGTGGGAGCAGTTACAGGTTTTTCTGCGACCCCTGCGCGATGAGTTCTGCAATCGCCAGGGGAAATTCGGTGGATTCCTCAAGGAAGTCCTACCCCAGCGGATCAAGACTTTGGTGACAGAGTCCAAACTGACGACTCAAAGAAGCATCCTTGCCTATCTCAAGGGACTCGGCAACGCGAATGTGAAAACTCTACAAGCGGCCGTGCGCAAAGGAGGCGCACAACATGGCGTCCGTCACATTGACCTGCCGAGAGACTTCGCGTTTGCATTTGAAGAACCGATTGCCGAAGTGTGGGGAAAGACCGTTCTGCAGGAGATTCGGCAGAGAGCGAGCGACTTCGCGAACGACTGTGTCGAACTGGTGGACAAGCTGGTTGAGCAAGTCATTGACTGGGCCATCGAGAACAACGTCTTTGTCAATGAGGCCACGATCAGCGGTCAGCGTGAGGCAATTCGTTTGGACAGCCAGAAGCTGAAAGCCATTGGCAGCTCTGCGGTGGGTGGTCTTCGTGAGAAGGTCAAGAATCAACTCACTCAAGCTATCGAGCCTAAGATTCGTGAACGGTGTTTAGCTTTCGTCGTTGCTGGACAGAACGAGAAATCGGGCACCAAGAATCGCATCTTGGAGATGTTCGACGAACTGGCCATCGACGCCGTGGATGCGGCGGCTCCGCACGCAGAGGCGATTCTGCTCGACTGTTATCGTGCGATGGAGAACGAAATGCGTCGGGCATTTTTTGAGGCGCATGCTGATCCACTGCAAGAGGCGGCCGATGCGATCATCGAATCGCGTGAGAACCGTCAGCGGCGCAGTGACGCCACAGAGCGAGTGGCGGTGTTGTCACAGATTGAACTTGCGCTGCAGTCGAGTCCGCCGCTCACCATTGCGACCGGTACTGCCAACTTGATGGTGAAAGCATGAGTGATCTCGGGCCAATCGTAACTCAACCGGGTTCCTCCTTGCCGTGGGCCGTTCTCAGGGAGTTGGACGAATGGGGGCTGCGTTCCGCAGATGTGGTTTCACCGCCGCGTCGTTTTTGGAGTGATGGAGATGGTCCCCGAGCAACAGTCGAAGCAGGCATCGATTCCCGGCGGTTGCGAAGCGTCCCTTCACCGACCGAGTTGCTGACGCAACTTCCCGAAGGCGACACTTGGACTGGTCAATCAAAGCGATCCATTGCGAGATTGTGGGCCTACTTTCTGCTGATTGAAGACCCGCAACGGCGATTGGATGCGCGCCCCGTCAGTACTCTGTCGCACCAAGTGAGTCTCGTGCGCCACGTTCTCGACAGCGAGGCCCTGCGTCGCGTGTTGATTGCCGATGAAGTGGGACTCGGAAAAACGGTCGAAGCCGGGTTGCTCATCAAAGAACTGGTCGAACGGTCGTCGAACCTCCGAGTGCTGTACCTCGCTCCGGCTCGCCTCGTGAACAACGTCCGTACCGAGTTTGATCGTCTCGGGCTAGCCTTCCGCCAATGGACGGCGACCGATGCTGATGCTCGTCTAACCGATCCCCGAATTTTGGCCAGCATTCACCGAGCGGTGCATGGCGGAAACCCACAACGCTTTCTCGATGCCACCCCGTGGGACATCCTCGTCGTCGATGAATGCCATCATCTTTCGGATTGGGCGGCGGGTGGTGGCGACCCGCGCGAGAAATTCAAACTGGTGCGAGACCTCATTGCTCGGCTGCCCGATGATGGTCGAGTGATTCTGCTCAGCGGAACACCTCATCAAGGACACATCAGCCGGTTCGAGAATTTGCTCGGCCTGTTGCGCGCCCGTGATGAACCAGTTGAAGCACTCAGCGGACGCCTCATTTACCGGACCAAGGAAGAGGTTCGCGATTGGAACAACAAACCACTGTTTTCGCGTCGGCAGGTCAATGAACCGATCGTGGTTGATCTTGGCCAGCAGTACCGCGCCTGGATCGAAGACATCCACGAGTTCTATCGGCCAACCCCCAGCGCAGGTGAAAGCCGACCCCGACAGCGGGCCGCTGGTTGGCGGTGTGCCCAAGCTCTGCAATGGGCGGCGTCGAGTCCACACGCGGGATTGGGCTATCTCGTTCGTCAGGCCATGCGCGGCGGCTGGAATCTGGAAAACGAACTCTTGGGTGAGTGTCTTGAGGCCATGCGACCATATCGCGGTGGTCCGGTCGATGAACCGATCTCGCGGTTGTTTGAACGTATCACCAGAGAAATCGGTCGGCAGCGAACCGATGCTGATATCGAGGACATTGAGGACGATCAACTCGACTATGCGACGAACGATTCGGATGGTTTGGCGAACTTGTTACGGGAAGGTTTGGGGCTGCTGCGTACCGCAGCAGACGAAAAATGGAACAACATCTGGCATCAAATCTTGAAGCCTGCCGGTGATGAAAAAGTAGTGTTGTTTGCCCAGCCTATCGAAACGGTTACGGCATTGGCGGGCTTTCTCACGCGAGCCACAGGCCAGCGTCCCGCCGTGATCATCGGTGGTCAATCCGATGCACAACGTCAGAACGAAGTTGACGCCTTCCGCCGTCCCGATGGACCACGCTTCTTGGTGTCATCGCGTGCGGGTGGCGAAGGGATCAACCTGCAAGTCGCCCGCCGACTTGTCCATGTGGATGTGCCATGGAATCCGATGGAACTGGAACAGCGCGTCGGTCGTGTTCACCGGTTCGGATCGCGCAAGACCATCATCGTCGATACCCTCGTCGTAAAAGACAGCCGCGAAGCCGACGCCTATCGCATCGCACGTGAAAAACTGCGATTGATCGCCAGCACGATGGTGGAGCCGGAACGATTCGAGTCACTCTTTTCTCGCGTGATGTGTCTGATGCCCTCAGATGATCTGCAAGAGATTCTCATCAACGAAGCGAACGCTCCGTTCACCACGGAAGATCAAGAACGGCTTGCAACGATGGTCCGGCAAGGCTTTCAAACGTGGCGTGACTTTGACCGAAGGTTCAGTGACCAACAACGTCAAATCCGCCAGTTGAATCCGGGCCTGGCCACTTGGACGGATGTCTCGAACTTTGTGCGGCGACATGCCAATGCGCGATTGGTTGATGGCTATGTATCGCAACGCTTTGACTGGAAGGACGGTGAAATTGAGCCTGTCGATGAAGGAGCTGAAGTCTACGAGTTGGCAGACGGTCAGCATTACGCCTGCGGCGATTATCAGGGTGCCCCCGTATTTGGTCCGCTGGGTGGAACGGCCGCGCAATTGGGACTCAATGTCGGTCCCATCAGTGAGGCCATCCGCAACTTAGCCTTTCCCGATCAGCCTGTTGGGGCCGCTCACCTGCGATGGCCAGTCGGATTCGATTTACCATCTCCAGTTGCAGGCGAAACGTCATTTGGTGTTCTCGTCTATCTGCGTCAGACCATCCGAACGAACCAACTCACGGGTTGGACAGACGCCGGAACGTGTCTCGTCTTCTATGTGATCGGAGCTGCAAATGATCCAATTTCGATTGATGGGATTGATCGACGGTTGCTCTTCGACGGTCTGATTGCTGCGACGATTCGCATCAAACCAGACTCGGCGGATGAACTGATCTCTCGTCTCTCGGCAGCCGAAGATTCTCTTCGCTCAATGCTGCGTCAACCAAGCGAATCCGAAGTGGAATTGGGCATACGTCACGCCGTCAGCCCGATCTTCGCAGGCGTCATTGCCACCGAACTGTAGTCACCAGAATCATGCGAATCACCATTCTTCGAGGAACCCACGAGATCGGTGGCAACTGCATCGAGCTCGCCACCGATCACAGCCGGATCATCCTCGACGTGGGTATGCCCTTGTTCAACGAGGATCGGGAACCGCACGATTCGGCGTCTCTGAGACGACAGTCGTCTGAGGCACTCCGCAAGTCGGGAATTCTTCCCAACGTGCCGGGACTGTTCGATGAGACTGGCCCGAGACCAGATGCCATCCTGCTTTCCCACGCCCACGAGGACCACACAGGTTTGCTCCGGCATTCCGCTGACGAGATCCCGATCTGCGCCAGTGTGGGAACCAGCAAGATGATGCTGGCCGGAGCAAAGTTCGCCGGACAGCCGTCGCTTCCCAGTGACCGACATCGTGAACTTTAGTCTGGAACGACCGTGCAGATCGGAGATTTCACGGTGACGGCCTTCTCGGTGGATCACTCCATCTACGGGGCCCAAGCTTTCCTGATCGAAGCAGAAGGTAAGTCTGTACTCTACTCGGGTGACCTGCGGATGCACGGTCGAAAACCGGGGATGCACAAGTCACTTATCGAAGCCGTCAAGGACCGGTACATCGACGTGCTGCTGATGGAAGGAACTCACATCGGTCATCCCAATCATCGGGGATCGAATGAATACGACCTCGAAGACGAGATCAAAGCACACATCGAGTCGGCTCCGGGATTGGTACTGGCATCGTTCTCACCGCAGCATGTTGATCGACTGGTCGGCTTCTATCGAGCCACGAAGAAGACGAATCGCATCTTCATTGCCGACGCCTACACGGCCTTCGTGATGTACCTGATTGCTTCGGAGACTCCCGTCCCGAGGCCGGAGTCCACGAAAGAAGTGAAAGTTTTCTTTCCCAAGTTCTTCGAGGAGACTTACCGGAAGAAACAACTTGAAAAGCATTTTCTTTTGATGTCCCCGGCCAGGATTGGGATGGAAGAAATCCGATCCAACCCATCGCGGTACGTGATGCTCTTCCGCCCCAGCATGTTGGACAGCGACTTCGGCGGAATCCTTCCCGATGGCTCACGATGTCTATACTCGCGCTGGTCCGGCTACCTGGAGCAGCAAGAATGGCAAACCACGCAGGCGAAGCTCAATGATGTCAGCGGTGACCTGATCGAGGTCCACACCAGTGGGCACATCTATGCCGATGACATCATCGACTTCGTC
>JAYVOX010000452.1:0-5283 GCA_043757695.1 Schlesneria sp. | reverse complement strand
CTCATGGCGTTCGGTCACTGCTCCTGTCCCGACTGCGGCACGACTCTTCGGATTCGCGACCGCTCGTTCGTCGGCAGAGTCGTCCCCTGCCCCGAATGTCACACGGCACTGATGATCGAACTCGATCACGACCAGCACGTCGCCGCACGCAAGCCGCCGATCGACAAGTCCACGGCAGCGTTGAGAGCCTCGTCACCAAGCCTCCCCGTCCTGCCGACCGTGGCTGCGGAGGCATCCCGCGACCGGCGCACGTTCGGTCGCTGGCGTAATGCCCTTGGTCACGTCAGCCACTCACCGCTCGCCATGGCTTGGGCGCTGGCTCTGGCCATGACCGCCCTCGTCGTGGTGGCCATGACTCGTCCAGCCGTTCGCTTTCGTTCGGGACCACAGACTCAACCGAGTCGCACGACTCAGCCAGAGACCTCGCCCAATAATCCTGCCACGTCCGACGAAGCATCCACGAACTCAACACCGTCTGGCAGTGGTCCTCGCGTAAGCAACACGGCAGAAACCCCGTCGCAAATCGAGTTGCCGCCAACCGCAGCCGATGCCATGCAACCTGCCAACGCTCCCGCACTTTCTCCGGAAGGCACACCCTCCATCGTCTCTCCCGCTGTGGTTGTTGCTCCACCGAATCAAGTCCCAGCGGCAGTCATCGCGACGCCGAAGATCGACTTCGAGCTGCTGCTGAAACAGCGTTTCGCATCGTTCGAGCAAGCCGTCCCGGTCAGCCGCCGCGCGTTGATTGAGTTCCTCGAAGAACTGCTCGGCGCACCAATTCAATTCAACGCCGATGAACTCGGTGAACAGAATCTCAACAAGCTTGTCACCGTGAGAAAGTTGGAGAACACCACCGTCAGCATGATTCTCAAAACCATCCTCGACTCGGCTGGCTGGGACTTCGTAACAGACGACGCCACAATCCACATCCGCCTCAAACCCAACGACGCCACCGCACCGAAACCGAAGTAAAGACTCGCGCATCAATCACTGGCAGACGTAGCTGAACTCGTGAGAGTTCGGGCCGACGCCTCACGACTTCGGCTACGCCAGTGATTGATGCGCCGATCCAGAGTCGCCCGCCAACAGGTCCGGACGGACGAGGTGCCCGTCCTACGAACAGAGCCTAGGGCTTCGTCTACGCTTAATTTTGGCGGGTAGCCATGTTCGCCAGAACGTGGGAATCCCGCACTCTGGCGAGTGCAGCTACCCGATTATTTAGCGTGGCGGACGCACTGGCTCGCTCCCGAATTGCGAACCGCAAAGCCTCACGACGAATGGCCCACTCATGGATCTCGACGACACCATTTGCTACTGCTTCCACATCTCGAAACGGAAGATCGTGAACTTCGTCCGCGTCCATCAGCCGCGCCGCGCCAGCCAGATCAGCGAGTGCGGCGGTGCCGGAACCGGTTGCGGCTGGTGCGTGAACTATCTCAAACGCTACTTCGCCCAAACCCAAGGAACTTCGCCCGACGGCCCCCTCGTGCTGGACGCTCCTCCCGCTGCCGGTGACATCAACACCCTTCGCGAACCCGACGCCCTCAGCCCCACCGACTACGCGCAACAACGCGCCGCCTACATCAAAGCCGGCCACGGCAAACCCGTCGCGGGAGCCATCCCGCTCCCCGAGTCCATCGAACCACCCGCTGAATGATCCACCAGACGAGCCACCCGGCCGTAAAGCCGGATCGCCCCGAAGAGTGTTCGACTCACCGACTCACGGGGGGCTTCCGTAAAGCCGGAGCGCCCCGCCATCCGTCGAGTTCTCGCTCGTCTACGAGAAACTCTTTCCGGTGAATGAAAGTGAGAATCAACGAGTGACTCCGGTGGAGCGCATCGCTCGGCCCCGGTAAAGAGCAAGACACGCCCTGCTTCGCTGCTTCAGTGCGCAGCGAAGCGCCGACCACAGCCACCTGCAAAACCCTTTGTTTGTTGGGGTTTTCAATTAGCCAGCTCTTCGCATTCAGCGAAGTTTGCCTAGTCCCACAAATACGTCCGGCAAAGACCTTGAAAGGGGTGGGTGGGCACTGCCCACCATCCACGACCGATTGTGGTGGGCAGTGCCCACCCTACGGGTATCCGGACAGACACCTGGAGTAATCTGCGGACGGCTCAGCACTCGGTGGTGGAATCTCTGCGAGACGCGGTCCCCATCGCGTTTGAACTCGAACGTGTCAGGCACCTCACGCGCGAACTGATCCCCGAGATTCAGGCCAGTTAGAAAGTCGCCGCGCAGTTGGAAGTCGAAGTCGAGTATCTCGAACGAGAGACTCGCACGATGAACGACTTGCAGGTCGAGGCGAAGTCGCAGATGCAAATGCTTCGTGCGGCGCTGGAGCAACCGGGTGATTCGCAGTCGAGTGAGCGGTACTCGTTCGGCGATCGGACATTTTCGCGAGCCGAGATCGAGCAAGACCTCAGCCGTCGATTGGAACGCTACGAGAACGCGGCGGTTCACCTTCAGGCTCGCGAGAAGTTGTTGGTGACGCGACGGCAGACACTCACTGCGGCGGTCGAGAAGATTCGTCAGTACCAGCAGAATCACGAAGCACTGGTCGAGAAGACCGAGTCGTTGCGGAGCGAACTGAAACTGGCTGAACTTGCGGCGGACGCACATCAGATCGACTTCGATCACTCGAAGCTCCAAGCCGCCAAGACGCTGGCAGTTGAAGTTGAGAAACGCATCCGCACGGTCCAAAAATTGGTGGAAGGCCAGACGGTCGGGGGAGACATCCCCGTCGATGCCGACCGTCGTCCATCGTCCGGTGCCCCGTCGCTTCGACGACGACTTCGGGCAGACGGCTCCGCCGGATCGTCTTCCCTCGAACCGAGAGACGGGAAGTAGCCGTCGCGGTTGAGTGGCACGCCCAGAGTCTTCGATGGGCGTGGGGAAGTCGAGGACTTGAGCCTATCCCACGGATACGTTTTCATTAAGGCGAGCGGCAAGTCTTGGCTGACTCGATGTAGGACAGAACGGATTACAGTTGCCGCTCGACTTACGGTCGTGGCGAAACGTTCAATCGTGTCGCTCCCAATTGGCCGCCACGCCAGCACTCGAATCAGAACCGCCAATTCACGATCTACCCCCATTCATGAACCGAAGGAATCACCATGAGAGTTCGTCGTCTGGACTTGCTGTTTTCCATCACCGTCATCGGCATAGTTGGAAGTCTCTCCATCGCTGCTGAGAAGAATGGTCCCAAACCGGCGACTGTCGCGGAGGCGGTCAAGGTTCTCGACTTCGCGACGTTTCCATTGCTGGTTGGAGCCAAAGAGCCGGGGACTCGGAATGCGGCTCGGCTGTCGTACAACGCACCGAGTGACTGCAAGACGGCGTTTGAGTTTCAACGAAAGGCGCTCCTCGGGCTGAAGTGGACGGAAGTCCCCGGTAGCAACGTGACCGACGATTATGCGAGCGGCGTCTTCACGCGCGACGGCTTCGTGGCATCGGTCTCGACAATGCCGCTGAGCGACCCGAAGCAACCGGACTTTGTCAACGTGTCGATCATGCAGCACGGCAACGTCGATCTGAAGCAGCTCCCCTTGCCGACTGATTGCAAGTCGCTGTACGTCGGACCACAGGTCGCGATGTACACGACGGAAGCTCCCGTCGCGAAGACCGTCGAAGCCTGTCACAAGCTGCTGGCGGATCAAGGTTGGCAGCCGTATGGCAAGGCGGACGGAACGCACTGGTTCAAGCAGAACGCCGTGCGACTCACGACCTCGGTGTCGGCGGCTCCGGGGCAAGAGGGCAAGACGACCATCAGCTTCAGTGCCGAACAGCTCTCGGCCGACCTCCCTGCCCCGACTGAAACCGTGCAGCTGCAATACTCCGACAGCACGAAGCAACTGCTGTTCGACACGAAGGAGAGCGAAGACGACATCGTCGCGTTCTATCGCAAAGCCTTGACCGCAGCGGGCTGGAAGGCCACGACCGACAAGACCTTCAAAGTCGATTGGAAGAGCACGCTGGTCTTCCGCAATGCCGCGAAAGAGATGCTCGACCTGGAGCTGTACACCGTCAAAGACGAAGGCGTTTTGCGAGTGAGGCTCAAGCACCAATTCGCCGCCGAAGTCGCTGCGGAGGAGCAGCGATTCGCCGCCGCTGTCGCCGCGAAGAAGAAACAGAGGGAGCAGGAGAAGAACCCGTCGTTCCCCAAGGTGACGGTCACGTTGCCCAAGGACGCGACGATGAATGAGATCGCCAAGCAGCGGTTGGAGTTCACGGTCGCCACCGGCAAGTCCAAAGCCACCGCCGCCGCGATTCGCAAACAATTCAAGGACGCCGGCTGGAAGGAAGAGGTCCTCACTGCCGACGACATGATAGGCGAGATCGCGTTCAAGAAGGACAAACAAGAAGTCTCACTGAGCTATATCAACACCGGCATCATGCCGGCCGAGTTCACGCTCAGAGGGACTCAGGTGGAACTGGAACGCGCGACGAGCAAAGAGTGACACGGCAACGTTGTCCCGGCCGTGATCGTCGCCCGCTATCTCATGTGAGCCAGAGTTTTCATCGAGTCCGTCCATGCACGATGTCACGGCGATTTTGAAGGCCGTCGAACGGGGCGAGACTGCTGCGGCCGAGTCTCTACTCCCTTTGGTCTATAGCGAGCTGCGAAAGCTGGCCAAGTTGAAGTTGGCTCGCGAGTCGGTGGGCCAAACGTTGCAGGCGACCGCGCTGGTGCAGGAGGCGTATCTACGGCTCGTCGGTGAACGGCAGGATGGAGTTCAGTGGGATGGACGCGGCCACTTTTTCGCGGCGGCAGCGGAAGCGATGAGACGGATTCTGGTTGAGGCGGCTCGACGCAAGGAGCGATTCAAGCACGGCGGTGACTTCGAGCGGCAAGACCTCGATGACATTGAGATCGCCGCTGCGGAACCGCGTGAGGATTTGATCGCCCTCGACGCGGCCCTCGGCAAGCTCAAGCAGGTCGATGGACCGGCGAGTGAACTCGTGCAGCTTCGATACTTCGCCGGAATGTCGCTGCCGGACGCGGCCAAGGTTTTGGAGATTTCGCCCCGCTCGGCCGACCGCTTGTGGGCCTATGCCCGCGTGTGGCTGCATCAGGAGTTGCACGGGACTGTGGGATAGGCTTCCAGCCTGTCAGCTAGACTTTTGCTATCTCATTTGGACTGCGGCAATTGATTGCCGCAGTCCTTTCTCGCTTCAGATTGATTTTTGGGCTCTCCGCCATTCGTGTTGGAACGCATTCATCAGCCGCAGGGCGCTAGCCCCGGTTAAGCGAAAACAAACCGGGGCTAGCGCCCTGCGGCTGA
>JAYVOX010000451.1:0-5283 GCA_043757695.1 Schlesneria sp. | reverse complement strand
AACACGAACCAAATCCGGGATGAACAACAATCACCGTCAACCCCAAGTTGAGATCAGCCTAGGCACACTCTGTGTGCCGTCCGCAATTGGGCCACGGCACACGGAGTGTGCCTGCTACGTTGGGTACATTATTTCCTGCCGCTCGGCTTACGCCGGACGCTCACCTTTCGCGGCACACTCGCCTCAAACCGCGACCGTTGGTAAGCTCCCGTCGCCGCAGGGCAGGCAGAGTCGGTCGAATGGGCAGGCTGTGCCGACGAACGTCAGGATGATGGTTCCCAACTCAGATTGTGCTTTGCCGCCATGACGCATCTCACTTCCGTCGATTACCTCGTCATTCTCTCGTACCTCACCGCGACCATGGCGATTGGGTTGTGGGTCGGCAGCTATGTTCGCAGCGGCTCCGACTTCTTTCTCGCAGGCCGGTCGTTGCCGTGGTGGGCGGTCGGCATGTCGCTGGTCGCGACCGACATCGGCGGGACCGATCTGGTCGGAGTCGGCGGCGATTCGTTTCGCTATGGCATGGTGATGGGGAACTTCGAGTGGATCGGATGCGTCCCGGCGATGTTGGTGGCGGCGTTCGTCTTCATCCCGCACCTGTGGCGTTGCCAAGTGACCACGATTCCGGAGTACTTGGAGCGACGTTTCAACGCGCAATTGCGGGCGTCGGTCGCGGCCGTGTGGCTAGTGCTGATGGCCTGCAATTTGGGAGTGATGCTGCTGGCTTCGGCGCGGTTCATGAGTGAACTCGCGAAGTGGGACGTGACGCTGTCAATCTTGGGGATCGCGGTGCTGGTCGGCATCTACACGTGGTCGGGCGGGTTGGGAGCGGTCGTATACACGGACGTGCTGCAAGGGTTCATCATGATCGGCGGCTGTCTGATGATTGTGGCGGTCGGGATCAACGACTTGGGGGGCGTGGAGCCGTTCATCGACAAGGTTCATGCGGCGGTCCATGTGAAACAGAGCAAGGCCACCGCGCAGTCTGCTTTAACCAAGAATGAGCGAACTCACCTGACGAGTACACAGGCCAAAGAGCAACTCGCCCAAGCCAAGGCCCGCGAGTCGGAGTATCTCTCGTTGGTGCTGCCCGTCGATACGAAGTCGCCCGGTCCTTGGCCCGCGATTCTGTTTGGACTGGCGCTGGTGGTGAGTCCCGGCTATTGGATCGGCAACCAGTGCATCGTGCAGAGATCGCTCGGTGCGAAGTCGGAGTACGAAGCGAAGGCGTCCTACGTTTATGGGGCGTTGCTCAAGGGACTGATCCCATTTCTCGTGGTCATTCCGGGACTGATCGCGCTGGTGAAATTTCCGGACATTCCGGTCGATCAAACGGGGGGCGCGTTGCCATTGCTCGTGGGAAAATTGCTGCCCGAAGGGTTCCGAGGAATCTTTGTGGCCGCGTTTCTGGCGGCACTCATGTCGAGTGTCGATTCGTATTTGAACTCGGCCACGACGATCTATGTGAACGACTTCTATCGTCGGTTCTATCGACCTCACGCAGACGAAGGTCAGATGCTCTTGATCGGTCGTTGGACGACCGTCGGGTTTGTGTTGTGGGGCGTCTACTTTGCGTTTCAGATGATGTCGTTTGGGCACAGTGTCTACAGTCTGTTTCAGACGCTGATGTCGTTCATCGTTGGGCCGACTTTGGGGGTGCTGATGGCGGGGATGCTGTCGTCGCGCACGGCCTCGGAAGGAGCGCTGGTCGGGTTCTTTGCGGGGCTGTTCACGTCGGTCGGACTGTTCGCGTTGAACCTTCCCGGCGTGCAAGCGTGGCTCAACATGCCGCCGCTGTTCCGACTCGAAGCACCGTACCTCTACTACTCGATCTGGGCGTTCCTCGCGACGATTAGTACGACGGTTGTCTTCAGCTACTTCGCTCGCCCTGATGGACCGGAGCAGACACGCTACTCGATTTGGGAGTGGCGTGAGGAAGGAGGTGCGGCATGACGGTGTTGCACTGGATTGGAGACACGTTGCGCAGCCAGCTCTTGCTCGTGCCACTCTCCGTCGCGCGTTGGCTGTTCTTGGGACTGCTGCTGGCGCTGATGGCGTGGGTCGTGCAGTTGCCGTCGTCGGAGACGACTCCCCCGGACCGCAAATCCGCGTGGTATGAAGACCTCAAGGTCTGGGCTTGGGTCGCGCTGATGTTTCAGGTCTTGATGTACAGCCTGTTCTGATCGCCCGCAAAACCTCCGAAGTATTCAGAGACTTCGGAGGTTTGTTGCATTTCTGGCGCGGCTCCGCCTCACGCCCGTCGCTCGGTCACTGCTCGTCGCTGGCGAGACAACTCACTGGCCAGCGGATTGTGACGAGTTCGCGGCGTGGTCCGGTTGAAGTTGTTGGAGCGCGATCAGCACTGCCTCGTCTTACTTTTCGTAAGCAAGGCAACTTGACGTTGTGTATTCATGACCTAGGTTCTGCTTGAGGGCCGTTCTGACTGGCGTGAATTCCTCCTGATTCACAAAGCGGCTGAGGGGCAATCTGACATTGAGTTGGAGTCTGCTTTCTTCTGATATGTTGCCGATCAAACCGAAGAGCGATCACAACACGGATGTTTCGATGAGAGTCGTCGGTGTTGCTGATGCGGTTCGCAACCAAAGTTTCTGAAGTGAGGGATTCAATGAACAGAGTCATGCAGAGCGTCAAGGATTTCTTCGTCTCCGAAGACGGCCCCACGGCCGTGGAGTACGCAGTCATGCTCGCGCTGATCGTGGTCGTGTGCATCGGCACGGTTCGCAGTATCGGTACCAACGCCAATGCCAAGTTCAATGCCGCCAAAGCGGGCTTGCTGTAGCTCGATCTTCTCTGTTCGTGACCCGCTGTGGCGGAATTGTCGAGAAGCTCTCGACGTTGACCGCATCTGGTTTCGATCAGCGGGACCGAACGGTGTTCTTGGCTGACATTGCTGAATGGATTGTGGCTGCGACGGGCAATTGCCGATCGCGGCCATTTTCGTTTTCGGCGAGCGACGTTTCACCGAAGCCTCCCTGCGGGGCAACATCAATCGTGAGAGCTTGGTGAGCCGGGTGCCGTGAGGCCCCGGATTCTTCATCTCCCAGTCCGGGGCCTTACGGCACCCGGCTCACTTCGATGCGTGCGTCCACCGCAGTTGTCAGCGCGAGTCACTCCGGTTCGCCTCGGTCCGAAAAATCTTGCGACGGAAAATTTGACGATTGTGATTCGTGACCTAGGTTCAGCATGTCGGCCAGTCAGTGATGCCACGAGCTTCTGCGAAGGACTTTGTGGCGTGACTGCCGGGCCGGATTCAGTCGGTACTCCATGGGGGTGCAGGGACGTTCGTGACCGCGCGGTGTAGCGACGATTACACGAGTGTCTCATTTCGATAGTGGCCGGTGTCTCTGGTGCGGGACTCGGCCGTGTCAAACAGAGAGAGGGATTCAATGAACAAGTTTGTGAACAGCGTTAAGGACTTTTTGGTTTCGGAAGACGGACCAACCGCCGTTGAGTACGCGGTCATGCTCGCCCTGATCGTGGTCGTTTGCATTGGTACGGTGCGCAGCATCGGAACCAACGCCAACACCAAGTTCGCGGCTGCCAATGCCGGTTTGCTCTGAGCGACCGTGCGACACGAGTTTGATCGTACTGCGAAGTTTGCCAGCGTTTCGGTGCGAGACGCGGCCTAGTCCAACGTGAGAGGGATTCCATGAACAAGTTGATGACGAGTGTTAAGGACTTTTTGGTTTCGGAAGATGGACCAACGGCTGTTGAGTATGCCGTCATGCTCGCTCTGATCGTGGTCGTTTGTATTGGTACGGTGCGCAGCATCGGAACCAACGCCAACGCCAAGTTCACCGCCGCCAATGCCGGTCTGCTGTAATTCCAAGGGCCGCGATCGCGGCCAAAGAGACACACATTCCGCCGGAGGGCCACCTCCGGCGGAGTGTCCTCTTCTCCACGAACCGCGACCGAATAGTCGCGAGAGGATTTTCCATGTTTCCGTTTTGGTGCGAAATGTCCGGCAGCCAGCTGCTCCAGTGGACCACCGGCGCTGTGACGCTGCTGGTCTGTTTGGTGAACCTGGCCGCCGGATTGCGAAATAGCTGATCGTTCAGCCACGGGCCAAATTCTCGGAAGAAAAACGCTGGGCAAGAGGCCCTCGCCGCAGTCACCCTCACTCCATTTGAAAGGTATTGAAATCATGGACTGGCAGCAGTTCTTGCAGTCGAATTGGGAAGTCAAACTGGTCTCGGTCATCTTGGTTGTGGCCGCGTACATCGACGGCAAACAGCTCAAGGTGCCGAACTGGATAACGTTCCCGATGGTGTTGTCCGGACTCCTGTATCACTGCGTGAGCAGCGGCTGGGGTGGCGCGAGCGACAGCTTGAGTGGCATTGGCTGGGGCTTGCTCTGTCTGCTGCCGCTGTATGCGGTCGGCGGGATGGGTGCGGGCGACGTGAAGTTGATGGCGGGCATTGGAGCATGGCTCGGTGCGACCACGACTTGTTGGGCCTTCGCCGTGACCGTCGTCGTCGGAGCCGTGATGGCGATCGTGATGGTCCTGTGCAGTGGCCGCGTCATGCACCACTACCGTCAGGCCATCCACATCGCCTACGAAATCATGACCGTTCGCAATACCAGTACGCTGTTCGCACGAGCGAAAGAGCGAAAGCCGACCATGTACCTGTTGCCCTACGGTATTCCCATCTGCATCGGGTCGATCGCGTACTTCGTCTACGCCGGACTGATCTGATTGGTGTCGAATACGAATCGGACGACGCAGCCCGCAGGTCTCGATCTGTGGGCTGCTCGAACGTGCAGCAAGCCACTGAATTGGCCTGATTCATCTCGAACACGCTCATCGCCCGCTCGAACAGATTCCTTGCGAGTCAGCTTCGAGCGCGGCGGTGGGACGAGGTGTCTGTCCGGAAAGTCGAAGGCCATCCCTTCCGTAGGGTGGGCACTGCCCACCATCCACGACCGATTGTGGTGGGCAGTGCCCACCCTACGGGTATCCGGACAGACGCCTAGGTCGCTCGACGGCAGGTTTGGCCGATCTGCTCTGGATTGTTTTTGAATGAAGCCAATCAGGCTCAAGTTGAAGTCCCTGCCGCGCGTTACCTCTCCTTGTTCACTGCATAGCGACGCGGCGGTCCACTTGTTGCAACCGACATCTTCGTTAAAGGCTGAAGAGTTTGACTTCCGCCGGTCGATCATGAGTGAGTAGGCGCGGAGTGTTCTGCGGAAGATCGATCGGTTTGAGGTGACTTGAGATGAACTGCTCACGTGTGAGCAACGACTGCCTATTCGTGGAACTCG
>JAYVOX010000450.1:0-5285 GCA_043757695.1 Schlesneria sp. | reverse complement strand
AACTGCGTGTCCGCCGCGTTGTCCGCCGTCGTCGCCGAACTCAACTGATACGTCCGCGAGTTCAGGATGAGCCGCATGAGCGACCGCATGTCGAACTTGTTCTTGACGAAGTCCTGGTTGAGCGCCTTCCAGAGTTCGGGGTTCGACGGTGGGTTGCTGGCGCGCAGGTCATCGACCGGCTCGACGAGGCCGACGCCGAGATAATGCTTCCAGAGGCGGTTGACCATCGAGCCGGAGAAGTGCTCGTTCTTCGGATCGACGATCCAGTTGACGAGCGGTACGCGCGGGTCGTCGCCCGGCTTGAACGGCGCGACGACGGAGCGATCGAGCGGGCGGGGAGCGAGGAAGACACCCGTTCGCGGCTGGTTGACGCCGACTTTCTCCTTGACGAGGTGCGGCTCCTTTCCGTCGGTGCCCGCGATGCGAAGAATCGTCGGCCCCTTCTTGGATTCCTGCCGGTCGAGTTTGACGCGCGAGAAGAACCCAGCGAAGTGGTAGAAATCGTCCTGTGTAAATCGCTCGAGCGGGTGGTTATGGCAACGAGCGCAGCCGATGCGCGTGCCGAGGAACGCCTGCGCGACACTGGCCACCACGTCGGATTGCTGCGTCTGGCGGAACTCGCCGATCGTGACGACGTAGTAGCCGATCTCGGGATGCTCGTCGGTGTTGCCCTGCGATGTGAGAACCGCTCGCGCCAGTTCATTCCAAGGTCGATTGGCCGCGACCTGTTCGCGCAGCCACTGATGAAACGTCCTCACGCCCTTCGTGCCTCGCACATCGTGATCGCGTTCCTTCCGGTTCTGGAAGAGATCGGCGAGCAACATCGTCCACAGATCGACAAACTCGGGCCGCTGCAACAGTTCGTCAATCACCCGCGTCCGTTTGTCGCCTCGCGAGTCGGCAACGAACGCCCGCACTTCATCCTCCGTCGGCAACGTGCCAATGGTGTCGAGATACACGCGTCTCAGAAACACTTCGTCGGATGAGAGTCGTGACGCGGGGATGTTGAGCGCGGCGAGCTTGGCGAAGACATGCTCGTCAATGAAGTTGCCTCGTACTCCCTCTCCCACGTCTTCGGGGGAGAGGGGGCTTGGCTTTGTCTCCTCGCCCCGGCCATGCGGGACTAGGGTGAGGGGTTCTTTCAATGCTCGCTCATACGGAACCGTGACCACCGCGACCGCCACCTGCCCCTGATAGTGCGCCCGGATCGCAGTCTCACCGCACCGCAGCACTTTCAACTTGCCGCTGGCATCAACCTCTACCAGCCCCGCGTCGTTCGAGGCGAACTGAGTCAGCCAAGTCACGTCGCGCGAGGAACCGTCTGAATAGCTGGCCGTCACGGCGAGTTGCAGTTCCTCACCTCGCTTCATCACGCGGTCGGTCGTGGTCGCGGGCGTCTCGCCTGCGATCCTCACAGGCGGGACGCCCATGACCACGGACAGAGCCGTGATCTTCGCCTCGTCCTTTGCCGGTTCCGGTGCGCCCGCCTGCAACCACGCGAGCAGGATCTGATGCGCCTTCGATCCGGGAGCGAAGACTCGGCCGCCGCCATGCGGTACCTGACCGAGCGCCTTCCGCAGTAACAAACTATCCTCGGGAACGACGAGGCTGACGCGCCGCCCCTCCTGCTCCTTCACGATCCAGCCGTGGTCGAGTTCCGGCGCGTAACCTCGCAGCGACAGTCGGAAGCCGTTCTGCCCGGCCCCCTTCCCGTGACACGCCCCCTGGTTGCATCCGTAGCGGGTCAGAATCGGCTCGATGTCGTTGACGAACGATGGTGAAGGTGCGCCGCCTTCGTCAGCGAATGTCGTTGGAGAGCGAGAGAGAACCAGCAGACAACAGATTGCAAACCGGAGCAAACAAGGCATGGCGGACGACTCAACGACGGAGGCACTCGGGCGGAAGAAGGCAGGCATCAGAGTCTATCGACCGATCGGATCGCTCACCATCACGCTTGCCCTTCGTCGTCGCTGGGGCCTTCGCGCGACATCCCACGGACTCAAGACCATTGATAAGCCATCTCAGCCATCGAGGTTCACTGACTGTTATCAAACCTGCTCCGGCATGTTGCGCCGAGAGGGCGATGCGGGTTTGATGGTAGTTTTGCCAATAGAGCTGTCTCGAAAAAAAGCCGCATTCGGAATCTCCGAACGCGGCCTGATGTCAACTCAATGTTTTCGTCTATTCGTTTGCATTGTTCACGCGGCGGCAGCGGGTTCGCGGCCGGTGGACTTCATTGGAATGCGATCATCCACGTCATAAGCGAGGTGCAGGAATCGCAGTGTCTTGATGGCCCACCACGTCGGGTCCAACTCCCACCACTGATGGCCTGCGGGAGCGACGTGAGGATGGGCGTGGTGATTGTTGTGCCAGCCTTCGCCGTAGGCCCAGATCGCAACCCACCACAAGTTCCGGCTCTCATCACGCACGTCGTAGTTGCGATAGCCCCAGATGTGCGTGGCCGAGTTCACGAACCATGTCCCGTGGTAAACGAGGACCATTCTCATGCAGAGACCCCACAAGAGCATTGGTAGTCCACCGACCATGTATAGGGCGATACCAGACGCAACTAGCCACAAGAAGTAAGTCTTCTCGAAGAACTGCAGCATCGGATCTTGGATCAGGTCCGGCGTGTACTTCTGGAAGAGTGCTTGCTGTTGAGCGGGCGTGCGACGAATGAACATCCACGACAAGTGCGACCACATCGCCGTGATCAGTGGTGAGTGCGGATCGCCTGCTTGGTCGGAACGATGGTGATGCAACCGATGCGTGGCCGACCAAACCAGCGGTGAGCCTTCGCCGGAGAGTGCTCCCGCCAGCATCGTCACAAACTTGACCGGATAGACGACCTTGAAGGACTTATGCGAGAGGAACCGGTGATAGCCGAGACAGATGCCGATGCTCGCCGTGAACCAGTGCATCGCAAAGCAGACCGCGACCGATTCCCAATTGAAATAGAATGGAGCCGCGAGTGCTCCCGCGTGCATCCCCAGCATCCACGCGACCACAACCCAGTCGGTGTTGGCCCACGTCAACTTATCCGGAAGCCAAGGCCCCCAGATTGGCTCCGCCGCATCCGCTGTGGCGACTTCATTCGAGTGCATGGCCGACGCGACTGGCTCAATCGAATCGAGAACGTCCGCAGCCTCTTGAGAGACCAGTCCACCATGATCTATGTCGGTGACCGAGTGATCAGAGTGGTGTGGCTTATGTTTATGGCGGACTGGAGGGCTGATCGACATGTGTGTTCCGATCGAAGGGAAGGTCATCAGAAACCGTTCGCAACAGATCCATCTGCCGCGAGGCGCGGTGACCGGACGAATTTCGCCCTAAACCGCGAGGTGAGAGTTCTACATCAACATCGGAAGGAGAGTGTCATTGGTCCGTCACGTCTCTGTCAAACTTGTGTCACCGCCACAAGATGAATGCTGCACAGTAGGTTGTGTTCAATGTTCTGAACGATTTTCGCGTTGGGATGACTGTTGAGCTGTGGTCAGACGCGATAGATAAAGTCTTCGGAGCGAGTTTCCGATCAACAGTTTCAATTCATCCCAACGAGTTCACCGCAACATGATTGACCACACGTTGAAACGACGGACCTTGGAAATCTGAGAACGTCCATCCTCAAGCAGGAGCACATCGCATGACGACTTGGAGTCGCAGTCAAACTCATCCCGCAGCCATTTCGGTCAGGTTGTTACTGGTCAGTGTGATCGTCATCGGAATCGTTGCGAGTGGTTCGAGGCCGCTCGCGGCGGCAGACGAACAGGAATCGTTGATCTTCGTCCAAGCAGGTGAACTGCCGATCATTTTGTCGGCTCCTCACGGAGGACGGAAAACGGTTCACGGTATTGAGCCTCGCACGGGTGAAACGGTGCCGACTCGATCGGGAGAGTTCGTGGTGACGCGCGATCTGGGGACGGAAGAACTCACCACCCTGATCGCACTCGGATTGGAACGCCGTCTGGGGAAGCGGCCCTACGTCGTGACGTTACTCGCGCACCGTAAGTACCTCGACCCGAATCGTCCAGCGGAAGTCGCCTATGAAGCGGCCCCAGCGAAAGTCGTCTATGACGCCTATCACGCAGCTCTGAATAAGTTCTGCCGTGAAGTTCAAACGAAACATCGCTCGGGACTGTTACTCGACATTCACGGACAGCAGACGCTACCGGATGCCGTGGCACGCGGGTCCAAGCATGGCAAGACCGTCATCTTGTTGCGCGAGCGGTTCGGTGAAGCAGCCCATATCGGCGAGGCGAGTTTTTTCGGGCGACTCCGTTCCGCAGGACTCAAGGTCTTTCCCGATCCACTCAATGGGCAGGATCACCCGAAATTCACCGGCGGCTACATCGTGCAGACCTACGGTAGCCATCAAGGATTTGGGCTCGACGCCATGCAGCTCGAGTTCGGGTCGGAGTTGCGTAGCGTTGAGAATCGTCCCGCAACAGCGGACGCCGTGGTCGATTCCATTGTGAGGTTCTGCGGTGACTATCTCCCTACTGCTCCCCAGCCAATCGCGCCGAAACGACCAACGCCGTCGAAGTAGACTGCTGGTCCTGAGGCGCGTTGTGAGGAAGTGCCGCTGTCTTGTTCGAGCCTTCACACGCGACTTGCTCGACTTCACACGCGAATTGTCAGCCTTCCAGACCCCAGCTATCATCCGCGCGAACTTCGCCCCGTCGTCAAGGATGAGACATGACATCGCCCGAGTATCGCATCGGTTTGGGACACGACCGCCATCGGCTGGTCGCGGGCCGAAAACTGCTACTCGGAGGGGTCGAGGTTCCGTTTGAGCTGGGCCTTGATGGTCACAGCGACGCCGACGTGCTGCTCCATGCGATCACGGACGCGATCCTCGGTGCGGCCGGATTGGGAGACATCGGCGAGTGGTTTCCCAACACCGATCCACAGTGGGTCGGTGCGGATTCGACGGTCTTCCTTCAAGCGGCCCTTTCCGCCGTGAAGGAGCGAGGCTGGGAAGTCGTCAACCTCGACTGCACGATCCACGCGGAACGACCCAAGCTCTCGCCTCACAAACGAACCATCGCGGCCAACATCGCCAAGCTGCTCGACATCCGCGAGGACCGAGTGAACGTGAAAGCCAAGACCGGAGAAAAGGTCGGCCCGGTCGGGCGACTCGAAGCGATTGATGCCGACGCCATCGTGCTGCTGGGACGCAGTGCCGTCGCAGCAAATGATTCGCTCGGCCCCGAATGAGATTTGGGCGAGCCGTGTGCCGTGAGGCCACGGGTTTCTCAGTGACTGAATACACCCGTGGCCTCACG
>JAYVOX010000449.1:0-5285 GCA_043757695.1 Schlesneria sp. | reverse complement strand
CGCTCCCGATAGCCTCGTGCTGGATGACGTGAGCATCGCGCCGAAGAAGACCGACATCACGATCGTCAAGCTGGCCCTCTGCTGGACACCGTGGATCGTCGATGCCAAAGGGAACGCCGAAGCGGCCTGGTAAGGCGAGTGGCAGAAGTTCGCCGACCCGGATTATTCAAGCCTGAAGCGCAAGCGAAGGAAATCTCGCTCACGGCTTCGCTTGCGCATCAGGCTTCAATGCGCGGTGTTTTCGGCAAGATGACCTCAACCACAGACTTCGTTTGAGGTGGTCGCGAATGGCGTCCACTTCGTGAATCATCCGGGCGATCCCTCTCGCGGCCATGAGTGAGATGTTTTAGGCGAGCCGTGTGCCGTAAGGCCACGGGTTTCTGGCGACGATCAAGAACCCGCAGCCTTACGGCAGGCGGCTCGTCAAAGTCTCATGTTTGGCCGCGTGCGGGCTAACACGATCCGACAGCAGGGGGACTCGGCAGACCGAAATGGGTGTTGCTCACGCGATCAGTCACGATCGAGATCCCTGTTCGCAGCCAGCCTCACGTCAGCAGTTCGCTGATGGGGCGGATACCGGGGTCGAGGATTGGGAGGCGGCGGCCGCTCACGTCGTTGATGGACGGATCTTCGCCCAGGCCGAGCGAGTGATAGAGCGTGGCCAGGACTTGCTGGTAATGAATCGGTCGGTCCAACACGTCACTTCCGAGCTTGTCTGTCGCGCCGAGAACCTGCCCGACTTTCAAGCCGCCGCCGCTGAGCAAGGCATGACCGACCCGTGGCCAGTGGTCGCGACCGGCGTCCTTGTTGATCTTCGGCGTCCTGCCGAATTCGCCCCAGACGCAAACCGTGACATCGCGATCCAAGCCCCGGTCATAGATGTCGTTCACGAGGGCCGACACCCCCTTGTCGAACAGCGGCAGATGATCTCGCAGGTACTTAAAGTTGTTGCCGTGTGTGTCCCAGAATCCGTAGGCCACGGTCACGCAACGGACGCCCGCTTCCACGAGTCGCCGCGCGGCCAGCAACTGATCGTTCCACATCGGCGCTCCGTCACCGAGATGTTTCGAGGAACCGCTGCCGTACCGCTCCCGCAGTCGCGGGTCTTCCTGCATCACGTCGAGGGCGTTCACGAGACGACTCGACGTGAGGACATCGAACGCCTTTTCATAGCTGGAGTCCATGTTGCGAACCGGACTGGCATCGGCCTGACGGCGAAAGCGGTCCATCGCGGCGAGCAGTTGGCGACGGTGATTGAGTTGTGGTGGTTCGACGAACCGCAGCTTCATGCTCGCGAGGTCTTCGCCATCCGCCTGCACCGCGCGATGCCCCGGGCCAAGCACGCCCGATTTCGGACTGTTGTAAGGCCGATGCTGCATCGTCGGGAACAGATCGACGAACGCGGGGACCGATGAGTCCGACTGTCCCAGTTTGTGGGAGACGACCGAGCCAAAGTTGGGCTTTCCCTCGCGCTGGCTCTCATCCATCGAATAGCCGGTCACGTTTTGAAAGCTGCTGTGTTCATCGCGCAGTCCGACGAGTGACCGAACGACCGACCACCGATGTGCGCATTGAGCCGTCAGCGGTAACAGTTCGCCAACCTGGCAACCCGGTACGCTCGTCTCGATCTCTTGGAACTCGCCCCGAATTTCGGCAGGGGCGTCCCGCTTGAGATCGAACGTGTCTTGATGAGCCAGTCCGCCGGCGAGATAGACCATGATGACCGACTTCGCCTGCGCGCCACTTCGCCCCGCCGCCTGTTCGGCCCGCAGCACGTTCGCCAGTGACAGCCCGCCCACGGCCAGCGATCCGATTTGCAGAAAGTTGCGTCGAGACCGTCCGTCGCAGCAACGAAGGGAAGGACGGGAAGGACCGGAAAGAGTCAGCATGGCGCGGCTCGGGCGAGGAATGATGGCGGATCAAGGCAGGCCGCGAGATGCTACTCGCCGCAGTGACGGCTGTCAGCATTGATTGCCGTCGTTCGTGGTTGGTCGCACAGTCGCGCCGCGACAGGGCGCGAGATCGCCAATGAGACGTGAGATCGCCAATGAGGACGTGAGATCGCGGACGACGCCCATTCGCCAGCGGACGCTCACTCCGCAGCGCGCTTCCTGTCGCGGAGCGACAGGGCAACCTTGCCGAACAGACGTTGTGATTCCGAAGCAGAAGCGAGGGCCTTCGGTCGGGCGTTTCACGCGGGGGCTGGAACCGCGCGTCGAACAACATCGAACCGCCTGCTCACTCGCTCACACTTCGAGCTGGTTTCTCAGGCCAGTCTCCAGCGTTTGCGCAGGAGCCACTCGGCCGTCAGCAACGTGACGAAGAGTGATAAGACTTCCCAGCGGTTCCAGAGCGGGATGGGGTCTTCGGTTTGCAACGGGACGGGCGTGCCGTGCGGGATTTCTGACGGTAGCCGGTCAACATCCTCCAACGTGTAGAACCGGCCGTGAGACTGCTTCGCGGCGAGTTGCAGGTCGGTCTTGTCCATGCCTCGGCGTTGCAACTCACGTTGTGGTGCTTCGATGCGGAAGTCGGTTGCGGGGGGAGCTTCTTTGAACGCGGGCTGAGAAATCCACGCGTGATAAGTCCCCTCGTTCAGTCGCGGGAGCTGAGCTTCAAACAGCGTCGGTGCTTCACGAAGTCGGGTCAGTTTGGTGGACTGCCGCCCCTCACCTTTGCGGTCGAGCATCACCGTCACACCACCCGCGTCCGTCGGGAGAAACTTCTCATCGACGAACCGCACACGCAGCGTGACCGGTTGCCCGCGCTGATAGACCAGTTGATCGACGCTCAGTTCGGCCGTGCGATCCTTGCCGATCAGCCGGCCTCGACTGAGATAGCGCACGGCTTGAATCCAATAGCGGCCGTAGTGCAGATCGCCCGTGCGGAATCGCCAACGCCACGTTTCGTCGGTCGCGTGAAACAAGACTTTTCCAGCACCGATCTGCTGAATCGAGATCACCGGCAGACGCCCGTTCGTTCCCGACTTCAGCGGATGCTCGGCGAAGACGCGGACACCGGGCTTCATCTTGGGGATCTCGACTAGCCAGTAGAGGCTCGGCAGTCCATTCCAAATTCGCAGGCTGTCGGCTTCGGTCTCGCCGAGTCGAAACAGGCTGTTCCCCTTCTGACCTTCGAGCGTCAATGCCGGATGAAAACTGTCGGACGTGCCGACTTCGGTGGCAATCGGCTTTACGTCGGCGACGGCAAACGGCAGCAACGCCTCCAGCGGAGTCCCGCCGAATGCCAGCGGGTTCGATTGCGGGCCAGCGATGAAGACGACGCTGCCACCTTTCTCACGGACGAAGACACGCACGTTCTCCATGACGGCGGGACCGAGCAACGTCGGCGAGAGGTCTCCGAGAACCAGCACATCGAACCGTGCAAGGTCTTCGCGTTTGACGGGGAAGTTCTGAATGGCCGTCTTGTCCTCTTGAGCGTATTCGAGGTCCGCGTCTTGCAGCAGCGTGCTCAGCTCGATCGACTTGTCTCGTTCGAGCAGTTGCTTCAAGTAACGGAACTCGTAACGCGGCAGCCCGTCCGCCAGCAGCACGCGAATCTTCTCTTCACGCACGCTGACGTGTCGCGTTTCGAGATTGTTCAACTTGTTGGTTTCATCGCCCAGCGGCACGACTTCTAACGCGAGGTCCAACTCACCGGCCGTCGGTGACGAGTACGACAGTTCGACTTTCGCAGTCAGTCCGTCGGCAGGGGCGGTGATTTCTTGAGAGGTCAGCGGCGTGGAGTTCCCTTCCTGACGCAACCGCAGCGTCAGCTTGCGACCGGAGAAACCGAAGCTCTTCACTTTCGCGGCGAACAACATCGGGTCGCCCACGAAGGCCACTTCATCCACGAGCGTGTCGAAGAGTTGCACATCTTTCGCCGCGTCGTCACTTCCCAAACCGACGACATGCAGTTGAATTCCCTGGCGACGGGCGGACTCGGCGACGGTCGAAAGCTTGTCCGCATCAGACACGCTGGCCACTCCATCCGTAAAGAGAATTAGTGCGGCCGGCGGTGTCCCACGCAGGTCGCTCAACACTTTCTTCACGGCAGGAGCGGGACGGGTCTGATCGCCGTCAGCCCGCAGCGCGAGAATCTCTGCGACGGCGACCGCCAATGGCGAAGTGACTGACTTCGGCATCGACGCGCTCGCTGGTTGTGAGTTGGCTGCGGTGTCGGATCGTGCTTCGGTGCCGAGGTCCAAAGGTGGCTCTGGGAACGATGGCCGCGGAGTCGCTCTGGCTCGTGCTTCGAGATCGGCCGCCGCCAATGGCGAGGCGGTTTCTGCGAACCGATAGAGCCGCACTTGATGCGAGCGTTCCAGTTCCGTCAGAAACTCTCCCCCGTTGCGCGTGAGGACTTCTTGAGCCAACGCGAGCCGATGCCCGTCGCGACCGGGAGTCTGCGCGAGGCCGCTCGCCCAACGAGCCGCCTGCGAACCGGACGGGTACTGGTCTCGCAACGACATGCTCGCGGAGACATCGATCAGCACGGCGACGCTCGGCAGGCCGGTTCGTTCCACGGTCAGACTGAGTTCCGTCAGCATCGCCACGACGAGGGCGAAGACCGCCAATCGCAGCGCGACCAAGACACCGCGCTGCCGTCCGCGCAGTGCCGCTCCGTCACGCAGGTAGACCCACACGACCAGCCCGAGCAGAGCCACCGCACCGACAGCGATGAGCCACGCCGGACCGGGAATTCGCCAATCCAAACGCCAAGCCGTTCCCTCACCGGAAACAGGGAGCTTCAAACCGAGATACCACGCCAAATAGTGTTGCAGTCGAAGCATCGGACCACGCTGGGAAGGAAGCGTCGTGAGGGGCTGATGGACAGTTCTCAACGGACGGTTGAGAGGTGCGGAGAGTATAGAGGCCGTCCGTCTGCTCGTCGCGTGCAGGCAAGTTTGCGAAGGCTGTTGCTGGGAGCAGTCGTTAATTGGTGGTTAGATTCCAACGGATTTTAATCGCGAAGCGATGCCAGTCAGTAGCTGCGGGCGTCAGCCCGCAGTTGGGAAAGCGGGAGCAGGTGAGCCGCGAAGCGGCGACAGCAGTGCCGAGCAGGGAAACATCTTTCTGCCGCCGCTTCGCGGCTCTCTGTTGTCACGGTTTTCCGTTCCGTGGGTTAACACCCACGGCTATTCGCTGCCGTCGCTTCGCGACTAGTGCTTCGTCTACGCTTATCCTTCACGCGGCCAAAAGTGAGATGTTTCAGGCGAGCCGTGTGCCGTAAGGCCACGGGTTTCCTGCGGCGATTAAGAACCCGCAGCCTGACGGCGTGCGGCT
>JAYVOX010000448.1:0-5290 GCA_043757695.1 Schlesneria sp. | reverse complement strand
GTCGATCGGGAAGTGAAACTCGATCAACCCGCCAGCAATGTCTATGTCGAGTACGAAGCGAACCCCAACTTGAACGCCTACCGCCTGATCGCCCACTGCCTCGACGATCAGCCTCGTCCCGCCACGCCGCTCACCGTGAAGCATGTCTGGACTGAGGGCGACACACCGAAAGAGCACTCGCAAACTCTGGCGGAAGCGGGCCGCTACGCGATCACAGCAGGAGCCGATCCCGTCAACACGCTGATCGAGCTGAGCGTGCCGTCGTCTGGCGCAGAGAATCTCAAGTAGAGGCAACGAACCACGTCTCTGAGTCGTGCCGGAGCTCGTCAGACGAACTATTCCTCACGTCCTCACGCGGTCCAAGGTGAGATATTGGCGAGCCGCATGCCGTAAGGCTGCAGGTTCTTGATCGCGCAGAAAAGAAACCCGTGGCCTTACGGCACACGGCTCGCCAAGAACATTTCATTTATGGCCGTGTGTGGTAAAGACCCTTCCCCCGAACCCTCTCCCCGCAGGGCCGGGGCGAGGGGACCAGAGGCAACTCGCGAGAGAAGTTTGCGTCGCAACTGGTCCTCTTGCAGATGTTGGTCTTGCCGGATCGGGCGATGCGGGGATAATTCCGCCGACCTTTGGATCGCCTCGCACGGTATTGTTCTGAGCGGCATCGAGAGTGATGACATCGGACGAGCCACAGAGTTGTCGGGCCTGGCGTGCAACGACAGTCTTCATTCCGTTAAGGGAGCGGTCTCATGAGTACAGGACGTGACATCCTTCAACAGATTTCTGCCCGCCAAGATGCTCAGGCATTTCGGCAGGAGAACTGGCAGGGAACCTTCGACGAGTACCTCGACATCGTCCGCACGACGCCCGAGGTCACACGCACTGCTCATCAGCGCATGTACGACATGCTGGTGTCATATGGCTCGTACCCGGTGGACGAGGGCCGACGCGACGGACTCATCCGGTACAAGTTCTTCGACGATCCCGACAATGGTGGCGAGGACGCGATCTTCGGGCTGACCGAACCGCTGATGCAGCTCGTCAACGTCTTCCGTTCGGCGGCGCTCAAGTACGGCAGCGAACGTCGCGTGCTGTTGCTGCACGGTCCCGTCGGTAGCTCGAAGAGTACGATCGCTCGGCTCTTGAAGAAGGGCTTGCAGCGCTATGCCCGCAAGCCGGAAGGGGCGGTCTATTCGTTCGGTTGGAAGGAAGAGGACGGCAGTGTCTCGTGGGATCCGATGAACGGCGAGCCGTTGCAACTGATCCCGCACGCTTATCGCGCGGAAGTCTGCACTTCGTTGAACGAGGGACGGGATCGCAACAAGCAGTTCACCGTCGAGATCGCGGGCGATGTCAGTCCGCTGGCTCGGTTCCTCTTCAAGGAACGGCTCGAAAAATGTGACGGCGACTGGACGAAGGTCATGCAAGGGATCGTCGTTCGCCGCTTCTTCCTCTCGGAATCGGATCGAATCGGGATTGGCACGTTCCAGCCGAAGGACGAAAAGAACCAGGACAGCACCGAGCTGACGGGCGACATCAATTACCGCAAGATCGCCGAGTTCGGGAGCGAGTCCGATCCACGCGCCTTCAATTTCGACGGCGAGTTCAACGTCGCAAACCGCGGCATGATCGAGTTCATCGAAGTCCTGAAGCTCGATGTCGCGTTCCTCTACGATTTGCTCGGAGCCTCGCAGGAACACAAGATCAAGCCGAAGAAGTTCGCGCAGACCGACATCGACACGGTGATCCTCGGCCACACGAACGAGCCGGAATACAAGAAACTCCAGTCGAACGAGTTCATGGAGGCCCTGCGCGACCGCACGGTGAAGATCGACGTGCCGTATGTCACCAAGCTCGACCACGAGTTGAAAATCTACGAGAAGGACTACAACGAACGCCGCGTGCGTGGGAAGCACATCGCACCGCACACGCTGGAGGTCGCGGCGACGTGGGCCGTCCTGACGCGGCTCGAAGAACCGAAGCATCACGGGCTGACCGTCCTGCAAAAAATGAAGCTCTACAACGGCAAGACGCTGCCGGGTTTCACGACCGAGAACATCGAGCAGCTTCGCAAAGAGGCCAAGCACGAAGGTCTGCAAGGGATCTCGCCCCGCTACGTTCAGGACAAAATCAGCAACGCGCTGGTCAACAACACCGAGGCGACCTGCATCAACCCGTTCATGGTGCTCAACGAGCTGGAGAACGGCTTGAAGCATCACTCGCTGATCGCGAACGAAGAGATTCGCGAAGGCTATCGCCGCCTGATCTCGGTCGTGAAGGACGAGTACACCGACACCGTGAAAAATGAAGTTCAACGGGCCATCGCCGCCGATGAGGAAGCGCTTACACGCCTCTGCTCGAACTACATCGACAACGTGAAGGCGTACACTCAGCGCGAGAAGGTCCGCAACAAGTTTACCGGCCAAGACGAGCAACCCGATGAACGCCAGATGCGGTCGATCGAGGAACGGATCGACATCCCCGAGACTCGCAAAGACGACTTCCGCCGCGAGATCATGAACTACATCGGCGCGCTGTCGCTGGACGGCAAGAAGTTCGACTACAAGACGAACGAACGGCTGCACAAAGCCCTCGAAATGAAGCTGTTCGAGGACCAGAAGGACACGATCAAGCTGACCAGCCTGGTCTCGAACGTCGTGGACAAGGACACTCAGGAAAAGATCGACATCGTCAAAGGCCGGCTCATCAAAACCTTCGGCTACAACGACGAATCCGCCACCGACGTGTTGCAGTACGTCGCCAGCATCTTCGCTCGTGGCGATGCGAAGCGCGAGTAGTGACCGTTGCATCACAACAGGAGATTTCAGCCGTGACGGCATCGACTGAGTTCGTACCACCACCGCAGTCTCGCAAAGGCGACTGGACGTGGGAGCTGGTCTCCATGTTCCCTCGCCAGGGAGAGTGGACGGATAGTGACTACCTGCGCCGTGAGTTCGATGGGTTGGTTGAGTTTGTCGATGGCGTGTTGGAGTTTCTGCCAATGCCGACGTTCTCGCATCAGGATTTGGTGGCGTTTCTGTATGAGCAACTCAACGCATTCGTGGGGCCTCGACGACCTCGCGAAGTTTACTTCGCACCGTTTCGTGTCCGTATGAAGTCGGGTAACTGTCGTGAGCCGGATGTGGCCTACATTCGATGCCATCGGATATCGACGACTGATCGCTCTTTGCCAGCCGACGGAGCCGATCTCGTGATGGAAGTCGTCAGCCCGGACTCGCGCGATCAAGACCGCGACTATCACGAAAAGCGGAACGAGTACGCCGCATCCGGCATCCCGGAGTACTGGATTGTCGATCCCGAGACTGAAGCGATCACCGTGCTGATTCTCGACGGAACCAAGTACGCGGTACATGGTGAGTTCAAACCGGGGACACTGGCGACATCCCGCCTGCTGCCAGGCTTTGAGATCGACGTGAAAGCGTGTTTTGAAGCGGCCAAATCCGGTGAAGAATGACGCCAACTTCCGAGCGATCTCTCAATGAGCCTGGCCAATAGGACCGAAGAAATCGGTGTGGTTGAGTATTCTTGGTGCGCAAAGATTGATCACGCATCGGGGTGCGGTTGTTGCTGGATCAAGGCGGATTCAAATGGACGAGTAATCGAAGCGAACGCCGAGTTTTCCGATTACTAAATTAGCTTGAAAACTGCTGAGGCTTTTTCATGACCCGTTCCATCGACCGTGACAATCAGCGATTCAAGGAGATCGTCCGGGGGAAGGTCCGGGGGAATCTCAAGAAGTACATCACGCATGGCGAGGTGCTGGGGCGGAAGGGGCGCGAGACCGTCTCGATCCCCGTGCCGAGCATCGACATTCCCCGCTTCCGTCACGGCGACAAAGGCTCGGGCGGCGTCGGCCAGGGCGAGGGCGATCAGGGCCAGCCGATCGGGAAGGGGCAGGGCGATCAGGACGGTCAAGGACAGGCGGGCGATCAACCCGGCTCGCACATCCGCGAGACGGAACTGACGATTGAAGAGTTGGCTCAAATGTTGGGTGAAGAGTTGAAGCTGCCCGCCATCCAGCCGAAGGGGCAGAACACAATCCGGGCCGTGAAGACGAAGTACAACAGCATTCGTCAGACCGGTCCCGATTCGCTCCGTCACTTCAAACGAACCTACAAGCGGGCGCTGCGACGGCTGATCTCGTCCAACACCTACGACCCGCATCGGCCCGTCGTGGTGCCGACTCGCGAGGACGAACGGTTCCGCTCGTGGACCGACACGCCGCTGCCTCAGGCCAACGCGGCGGTGATCTACATCATGGATGTCTCCGGCTCGATGACCGACGATCAGAAGGAAATCGTCCGGACCGAATCGTTCTGGATCGACACGTGGTTGAAGAGCCAGTACGACGGCATTCAGCGCCGCTACGTCGTCCACGACGCGGTCGCTCACGAGGTCGATGAGGACACGTTCTACCGGGTCCGCGAAAGCGGCGGCACTCGCATCTCATCGGCCTATGTGAAAACGAAGGAGGTCATCGATCGAGACTTCCCCCCCGCCGATTGGAACATCTACATCTTCCAGTTCTCGGACGGAGACAACTGGGGTGAAGACAACACGACTTGCCAGAAGGTGCTGCGCGACGACTTCCTGCCGATCTGCAATCTGTTCTGCTACGGCCAGGTCGAAAGCCCGTACGGTTCGGGCGACTACCTGAAGGAACTCCGCAAGATTGCGCCGCAGTTCGAGAACCTCGTCCTCTCAGAGATCAAGAACAAGGACGGCATCTACGAATCGATCCGCACGTTTCTTGGTCAAGGGAAATGAGGTTCCCTACGGAGCATCCGCAGGATGCTGATGTTCGTGACTCCGATGCTTGCGATGTCATGATCGGCGAGGCCAGTTGCCATGAAACTTGAACCGACCTTAGAAGCCGCCGCCTCAACTTGAGCCAAGCATCTCGGCGACTTGTTTCCCGGTGGCGGGGGCCATCGACAGGCCGAGCATGTTGTGGCCGGCAGCGATCACGACGTTGCTGCGGGCCGGGCTGCGGCGAATGATCGGCAGGCTGTCGGGTGTCATCGGCCTCCAGCCGTACCACTGCTCGACGACCGGTTCGGCGGTCGGTTCGAGCAAATAGTGGCTCGCGCCGCTGCGGAGCAGCTCGATCCGACGCGGGTTGATCGTCTGGTCGTACCCGGCGAACTCCATGATCGAACCGAGTCGATAACCCGACTGCATCGGCGTCACGGCGACACGATGTTCCTCGAAAATCAACGGGATCGTCGGGCACTTCGCCGGGCGAGGCATCGTGATCGAATAGCCCTTG
>JAYVOX010000447.1:0-5295 GCA_043757695.1 Schlesneria sp. | reverse complement strand
ATGTTCACCAACTGGCGGCTCATCATCTTCGGCTTGGCGCTCGTGCTGATGATGCGGTTCCGTTCCGAAGGGTTGCTCCCCGCACGGCGCGATCAGCAGGGAGGGACCGCCTGATGGCGTTGCTGGCACTTCGCAAACTGACGATGCGATTCGGTGGCCTCACTGCGGTCAACAGCGTTGATCTGGAGGTCGATCCGAACAAGATCGACTCGGTGATCGGTCCCAATGGCGCGGGGAAGACGACTGTCTTCAACGCCATCACGGGAATCTACTCGCCGACGAGCGGCGAGATCACGTTTCAAGATCGCGATCTCAGCCGACCACGCACGTGGCAGGTCTTCGCGGCTTGCGCGGCGGTGGCCGTGATGACCGGCGTCGGCTCGCTGCTGCTGATGGCCAACCTCGACGCGATCTGGCGAGTTGCGATCAAGAACAACAACGACGACGAGGTCCGAAACGATCCGACAGTCGTGGCCAACTTCGCGAAGTATGACTCGAACGGCGATAGCCAAGCGTCGCTGAAGGAACTCCGTGACGGGGCCGCATTGAATCCCGAGTCGCTATTCGCGCGAGGCGACGAGAACGGCGACGGCCAACTCAGCCGAAACGAATTCGTGCGATCGCAACGTCGCCGTTTCGACTGGTCCAACGCACGGCGCGACGCACGGCGTCAACTCCGCGGCGAACCGGGTCTCGTGCGTCGAGGCAGTCGCTGGCAGATCGTTCCCGCGACGAGCAGCCGCCTGTTGGCCACAGCCACGAATCTCAAGCAGGCGCTGACACTCCGCGACAACTACGCCGAAGCGATCACGCTGGCTCGCGGCGATTGGCGGTCGGTCGAACGTGACGGCAAGCAGGTCTTCCTGTCAGCCGACGGTCAGCGGGAATTGCTCTCCGCTCCCGATGCCGATGCGGCCGCGACGAGGCTCACGCTGTTGAAGGAGATCGCGGCCGAACAGTCGGTTCATCGTCGCAATCAATGGCTGGCTCTGCTCGCGGGCTGCCTCGTCGGCGGAATGGGAACGTATTCGATCTGGCAGCGTTCGCGACGGACTCCCGACGTGATCGCCCTCGCCGGCATCGCCCGCACGTTTCAGAACATTCGCCTGTTTCACAACATGACCGTGTTGGAGAACGTCCTCGTCGGGATGGATCGCAGTTTTTCGGCCAATGTGTTCGGAATGCTGTTTCACTCACCGGCCCAACGTCGGCAGGAGGCCGCGCGACGGGAGCGTGCTCTCGAACTGCTCGACTTCGTCAGCCTCAAGCCAAAACAAGAAAACCTCGCCAAAAATCTGCCGTATGGCGAACAGAGGCGGCTCGAAATCGCGCGGGCACTCGCCTCCGAACCGAAGTTGCTGCTGCTCGACGAACCCGCCGCTGGCATGAACCCCACCGAGTCCGAAGACCTGATGCACCTGATCCACCGCATCCGCGACACCGGCGTGACGGTGCTGTTGATCGAGCATCACATGAAGCTGGTGATGGACATCTCCGACAAGATCACCGTCCTCGACTACGGTCAGAAAATCGCCGAAGGTCCGCCAGCCGAAGTCCGAGCCAACTCGCGCGTCATTGAGGCGTATCTCGGCAAGGAAGAAGTGAGCTGAAGTTCAAGAGTGTTTAGCCCCAACGCCAACGGCGTGGGCGCGATCGACGCAATTGCCACATTCGCGCCCACGCCGTTGGGGCTAAACGTCGCAATTGATGTTGTGTGATGATTAGAAGGAGTCGCAAGACCTTGGCCAAGTTGCTCTCTGTCGAAAACCTTGAAGCGGGATACGGACCGATCGAAGTGTTGAAGAGGATCTCGATTGATGTCAACGAGGGTGAGATCGTCACGTTGATCGGGGCCAACGGCGCGGGGAAGACGACGACGCTGATGACGATCTCGGGGGGAGTTCGCGCCCGCGCGGGACGCATTGTTTTATTGGGCCGCGAGATTCAGAACCTGCCGCCGCATGAGATCGTGCGGCTGGGGCTGTGTCAGTCGCCCGAAGGCCGCAAGATTTTTCCGAGGCTCACCGTGCTGGAGAACCTCGAACTCGGGGCCTACACGCGCAACGACAAGGCGGGGATCAAAAAGGACATCGACCACGCCTACGAGTTGTTTCCGATCCTCAGTGAACGAAAAGACCAACTTGGCGGAACACTCTCCGGCGGCGAGCAACAAATGCTGGCGGTCGCCCGCGCCCTGCTGGGCCGTCCCAAGCTGCTGCTGCTCGACGAACCGTCACTCGGTCTCGCGCCGCTGATTGTGCTCAAAATCTTCGACGTGATCCGAAAGCTCAACGTCGAGGAAGGGATGTCCGTCCTGATCGTCGAGCAGAACGCACGACTCGCCCTCAAGCTGGCTCATCGAGGCTACGTGATGGAGACGGGCACCATCACGATGAGCGATTCCGCCAGCTCGCTGTTGAACGACCAGCGAGTGAAAGACGCGTATCTCGGCGAATAGGACTCGAGCGGCCTACTCAACTCGGATCGTTCGCCACTTCAGCGACGGTCCTTTTTTGGTGAGCCTTCCGGTGCTGCCACCACTCCCACAGCGGCGGGAGCAGCGACAGGAAGACGATGGCTACCATCACCACTTCAAAATTCTTCTGCACGAAGTCGAGCTTGCCAAAGTAGTAGCCGAGCATGGTGAACAGGATCACCCAGGCCACTCCGCCCGCGACGTTGTATAGGGCGAAACGGCGGTAATCCATTGCGCCAATCCCGGCCATGAATGGGGCGAAGGTTCTCACGATGGGCACGAACCGCGCCACGATGATCGTGCGGTTGCCGTACTTGTCGAAGTACTTCTGCGTGTACTCGAAGTGCCATGGCTTGAGAAACGGGATCGCGCCGCTGAAGGCTCGTTTGCCGATCCAACGACCGAGCGAATAGTTCACCGCGTCACCGAGGACGGCGGCGAGACACAGCATCGGCAGCAGCCACTCGATCTTCAGCGTCCCATCGGCCGCGAAGGCACCGGCCGCGAACAGGAGTGAGTCTCCCGGAAGGAACGGCGTCACGACGAGACCGGTCTCGCAGAAGATGACCGCGAACAGAATCCAATGCGTCGAGGTGCCGTAGGTCGCGACGATTTTCTTCATCTCGTCATCGAGCTTGAAGAGCAGGTCGAACCCCCACCAAAAGAGTTCGACCAGAAGGTGCATCCACTGACTGAGCGTTTCCATAAACTCGATCGTCCTTGATTGCTTGCGCTGCCGTAGGGTGTGTGGAGTCTTCGGAACACACCACTTCGGTTGTGAAGACGGTGTGTTCCGAAGACTCCACACACCCTACGCCTACGCCTCTTCACTTCGTCGCTGGTTGAACCACGGCGGCGGGTTGGCCAGTCAGTCCGAGTTGCTTCATCAGCTTGGGGACTTCCGCGATCGAGGTTCCGACGGCGGCCACCCAGAAGAACAGGCCCGCCAGCGTCAGTCCGACACAACGGAGCAGCCCCGGCTTGATCTCGCGCGGCAGCAGCGTGCGGTTGACGACGACGACGTGCCAGCAACTGAACCCGAGCGCGAAGTTGTAGATCATGCCGGAGAACGTCAGCAGCGCGTCGGCCTTCACGAAGATCAGCATGACGATGCCGCAGATCGCGTAGATGCACAGCACGCCAAAATACAGCTTGCCAATGTGCTTGGTGTCCCACTTCTGCAGCGACGGCAGCGCCGTCCAACAAACATCGACCCAGCGTCGCAACACGCCGTCAGCCGTCGAGACCATGCTCGTCGCCAGCACGAGCAGTCCGCAGAACATCGTCATGTACCAGAAGATCGGCCCGAAGAACGGTCCCGCCGCTTCTTGCACTCCGCCCGCCGTCATCGCCGCCGCGAGGTTCTTGTCGGCCAGTACTGTCCCTCGTTCGAGGAACTGCACCGACAACATGCTCGGCAGCGCGATGCCAATGAAACAGGCGGGCATCCAAATCCAAAGCTGCTCGCGCTGCACGTGACCGAGCCAGCCCTTCCATCTCACCAGCGATTCCTTCGTCACTTGGAAGACCATGCCGACGTGAGACAGCTCAATCGCGTGACCACCTACAACGCTGGGGATTGCACCCACGTGCTTACCCATTCCCCATCCCTGTTCGCGCGTGAAGTTGCTGATCGGCGTATTGGTCAGGCCGCCGTTGCCGGAGATGGCCACCATCGAACAGAGCAACCCCAGCACCGACATGTCGATGATCGGAAAGCCGCGACCGCTGAAGAGGGACGTGAAGATGTTGTCGGTGTTCGGCCCCAATTCCGGTTCGCCCGCGTCCCGAATGCCGTTGTTGTTGGCATCGCCCTCGCGATGAATGGGGACGGTGCCAACTTGAAAGAATCCGCCGCCAATCTCGGCCCACGTCGAAGGCTTCGAATAGCAGACTGCCAGCAGCATGAGGAAGCCGAGGACCACGACCAGCTTGAACGTCATGATCGCTTTGAGCGAGTTGTAGACCTTGCCCCCGACCAGCAACGGTAGCAACACACCCAGAAAGATCGCGCAGCCGAGCAACTTCACGAGCAGTACATCAGCGATCCCCTGCCCTGCTACCAGTCTGAGAAATGTTTCGGGAGGCGCGGTTGCCGAGAGATCGGGCATTCGTTGCAAGATGATTCCGGCCAGCGGGATCGCGGCACTCGACGCGAGATACGGTAGGAACGAGCCGCAATCGAGGACCAGATAAATGCAGAGCCAGAACATCGGACCGGGCAGCGTGCGGAACTTTCCGGTGAAGATCGGCTCACCGGTGTAGAGGGCGTAGCGGCTGATCTCAATGTTGTAGATGACTTGTCCGAGAATGCTGAATGCCGAGAGCCACAACAGCGCCGGCCCGAACCGCGCCGTGACCTGTGGCCCCGTCAGCCACTCGCCACCACCGATCGCGGCCGCCGCCATGACGACGCTGGGCCCGATGATGGCGGTCCAGTTCCGCCAGCGAAAAATCGGCGACTCGGGCAGCTCGCCGCCATCCCAGCGCGGCATCTGGTGGTTACCCGGATAAGGCGGGAAGTCGTGCGTGGAGGCATCGGTCGGAGCAGGCGAGTCATTCATGGTGAGCAATCACAAATGCGGTGAGCGCGTGGAAATAGAGTCCGCCCTTTGAAGAGGACGGCCGACGAGCCGGGGATGGTATCCACCGATCTCTCGCGATGCGAGCAAACTCGATGAAGCCTCTGTCGCTCGCCTTAGGACTGGCACACCAACAATTGGCAACTATTGACTTGACTCATCACTCCTGTGAAGCAAATCGTAGCCACGTTCACCAGAACGTGGGTTTTGCAGTTTCCTCCACGTTCTGGTGAACGT
>JAYVOX010000446.1:0-5314 GCA_043757695.1 Schlesneria sp. | reverse complement strand
TCTCGTCGGCTGTGCGCGTCGCGAATCAAAGGAGTGACAAGCGATGGACACACAATGGAGTCGGCGGGCAGTGGTGAGTGCAGCGTTGGCGGCCGTGGTGGCCCCTGTCGCAATGAGTGTGGCCAGTGCGCAAGAGCGGCCCGCCGCAGCGGCCACTCAGACGAAGGGCAAGCTGACCGATCAAACACTCGGCACGTTGCTCAAAGCGATGGGCCTCGACGCAAAGCTGAATGAGCAGCGTTACGACTTCGCCTTCAAAGCGACGATTGAAGACGCTGAGTGGGAACTCTCATTGTCTGCCGTCTTGAGCCAAGACGGGACATCCATTTGGATCATGGCTTGGCTGGATGAGCTTCCGAAATCGGCGGCCGATGTCCCGCGCACGGCACTCCTGCGTCTGCTGTCGAACAACGACAAGCTAGGCAAGGGGAAGTTCTTCGCGTACATCGCGGCCAATCGACGGTTCGTGCTGCAGCGCGTGATTCCGAACGAGAACATCAATGCCGCCGGGTTCCGCTCGGCTCTCGATGATCTCGGACAGTCGGTCGTTTCGACGCACGCTCACTGGTCTGTCGCCAACTGGGCCTCCACCACGAGTGAAGACCCGGCGACGACCGCGAAGTCGGGACCACATGTGAAGGGAAGTGCTCCTCAAGCCGCAGCGCCCGCTGCTGCCGCTCGTCCGGCCACCGCATCCGGAACGGGAGCCGCTCCCGGTCGAGCACCCCAGTCGGCCGTGAACGACTCCAAGTTCAACACCTCGACCAAGCGTTAAGGCGACCGGCGGGTGAGGAATTACTGTAGACCGGACGCCTACGTCCGGTCTGCAAACTCCTGCCGCTCGCCTAACAGCCTGTTGAAGAACTGTAGGATGGACGCCTCGTCCGTCCGTTTCCAGTTGAGTTTCGCTCGGACGAGGCGTCCAAGCTACGTTTTTCCACGGGCTGCTAAGGCGCGAGCCTCGCATTGAGCCGGAGCAAAGAACGGGAAAGCCCGCGACCGAATGGGTCGCGGGCTTTCTCGTTGTTGTTTTACAGGTGTGGCTCAGAGCCGTGCAGGGTTGTCCTTGGCCAGCGGTTCACTGGCCGGTCGTTCACTTGGGCGTGTGTGCGAATCCGCGTTCACGGTCGCGACGAACCATTTCGTCGAGGACCACCGGGTGCCAGTTTTCGTCGCGGTCTTGAACGGGTGCGTAGTGCCGACGCGCCCAAGTTCTCATCCGCATTTCTTCGACCGGGTCCACCTCATACACGCCTGTCTGCTCCAACATGGAATACGCCTTCACGATTTCCTCCTCTTCCGTCTCACAAGAACCAACCGACATTTGAAAGAGCCAGACCCACCGAGGCGGCGGGTCAATGGCCCAGATGCTAACTCGGAAGACGTGTTTCGCAAGAAACAATCTGCACAACAGAGTTATTTCTCGAAGATTCTGGGACGAGACCTAGAAATCGTGATTGACCTTGGTGTTTGGAGAAACTTGGCAGGCGACGCTCGGTAGGGAGGAGGCATTGCAAGTCGGCGAGTGGCTGGCCTCTGGCAAAACGGGTAGTTTCTCGCCGCGATGGCGTCCGCCTCACGAGGCCCATACTCCGTCTTCCCGTGCGAAGCCTAACAGCCTATTGAAAAAGGGAGGGCGAGGCTCCCGCCGAGCCGTTCCTGGTAGGAATATCGCTTGTTTCTCGCGGCTCGGCGGGAGCCTCGCCATCCCGATCCGCCTTTTTCAACGGGCTGCTAACTCGACAAGACCATTTTCCTACTTGCGATGCCCAACGATGACACTCCCCGCTGAACTACGTTTGGAGGACTCGACTGTGGCTGGCCTCAAGCGATCACGTCACTGGCGCAGTCTGTTCGATCTGATCCGCCCCTTCTTGGCGCTGATGGCCGTGATGCTGCTGTTCTGCATCGCCGACCGAGCGATCAACGGTGAGAAGGCCACGTTCCACACTTCGCGCAGCATGAGAACCGTCGCGGCTCAGACGGCCACCGTCGCGGTCGCCGCGCTGGGGATGACGATCATCATCATCGCGGGCGGCATCGACTTGTCGGTCGGGACAGCCATCGCGCTTTGTGCGACGGTGCTTGCCTGGAGCCTCAAAGAAGATGTCGCACTTCGGCTGTTTCACGGCGACACCGTGGTGAAGGCGACGCAGCGATTGAAGGCAGCGGAACGTGCTTTTGCCGATGTCCCTGACGATGCGAAAGAGGCTGCGGAGGCGGATGTCGTACGAGAAGCCAAACGACTGAAGCGGGCAGAACGCGCGTTCCTGTTCTGGACGCCGATCGTCTCGCTGGCGATCGTCATCGGCTGCGGTTGCCTCTGCGGAATCGTGAACGGGGCGCTGGTGAGTTATCTCGGGCTGGTTCCGTTCATCGTCACGCTCGGCACGATGCAGGTGTATCTCGGGATCGCGAAGAAGGTCGCGGCGGAGACGACAGTCCGGCCGGACACCGCGATGCAAGTTCCCGCGTGGTTCGGCGATCTCCTGAGCGTGCGGCCTCAAGCGTTGTGGCTTGGGATGCCGAGTGGCGTTTGGTTCACGCTGGTCTTGGCGGGACTGCTCACGGGAGTGCTGCATTACACGGTCTTCGGGCGATACGTCTTTGCGCTCGGATCGAACGAAGCGACGGCTCGACTGTGCGGCATCAACGTCCGCTGGAACAAGATCGCGGTCTATGCGTTGAGCGGCTTGTTCATCGGGATCGCCGGTCTGTTTCAGTTCTCACGCCTGACGGTCGGCAACCCGACTTCCGGGTCGGGCCTCGAACTGAAGGTGATCGCGTCGGTCGTGATCGGCGGCGGCAGTTTGAGCGGCGGGCGCGGCTCGGTCATCGGCACGCTCGCAGGCGCACTCATCATGTCGGTCATCACGAGCGGCTGCACGGCGCTCGGCCTGACGAACCCGATCCAAGACCTGATCCTCGGCGTCATCATCGTCGCCGCCGTAACCCTCGATCAGTTGCGACAGCGGAAGCAGGCCGCATAGCAAATATCGAACAATCCGTAGCACAGGCGGCGTCGGGTGCCACTGGCGGCAGCTTTGGGCCGCCAGTGTTCTTTGAAGAGCACTGGCGAGCGAAGCCCCTCGCCAGTGGCACCCGGCGAACGTCACTCTCGGCGGAGTTGCGTCGAGAGCGAGTAGTCGAGTCCGTCGAAGCGGTACTGGGCTTCACCGAAGAGTGCGCGATGGCTGCCGGGGAGGAGCGGCACTTCGCCGACGTAGCGACCTTCGGTTCGCTTCAGTGTCTGTGACGACCACTGAGCTTCGCGGAAGTCTTTTGTGGGCGAGGCGGCGGTCCACAGCAACACGGCGTCGGGAGCCGCGTCGGACTCGATCGTCAGCCGCAGGATGTTCCCTACCGTGGCGTGCTTCCATTCCAGCACGGGGAGCGGCTTGTCCGACGCGACGTGTCGCGAGAAGGCGGCGATACTCGCGATGGCTCCGTCTTTGCCACCCTTCAAATTGTGACCGGCGTTCGGGACGTAGCGAATGTGTTTGGAACCGCTCAGATCGTCCCAGTAATTGTTCAGCGCATCGACCGTCCAGTAGCGATCGTTCGTCCCGTTGACGATCAGTTTCGGAAGCGTCAGTTGCTGGCGGTACGTCCAGGGATCGACCCACTTCCAGAGCGGGAAGTCCGGTTCGTGCTTCAGTCGCTGGATCAAGCCCTTCCGTTCGTAGTCGTCGATCTGCTCGCTGTACTTGCCCCACGTTTCAAACTGATAGGCCATCTGCTTGGGCATGTTGAGCGTGTCGATGACGATCGGAGCGATCCCGCGCACGCGCTGGTCAGCCGCAGCGGTCAGCCACGTGGTCCAGCCGCGTTTGGAAGCCCCCGTCACGACGAAGCCCTTCACGGGAGACTTCCATTCCTGCGCGGCGAGTTGCTCTACGCAGTCCATCGCGCGCACCGCACTCTTCACCATCGGGAACAACAGCGGCCAGCGCGCGTCGTTCGTGGCCAGATAGAACAAGAACGTGTCGGTGATGAGATCATCTTCCGTCCGTCCGCCCAATAGCGGTTGATTGGGAACCTGCGGCAACACGGCGACACGCATCCCACAGAGCGTGGCGAGCGAGGAGCCGAGCAGTCGATCATCGGGACGAGGTTGGCTGTGACTGCTGCCACCGGTGATGAACAGCAACACGTGTTCGGGATGCTTCAACTGAGCTGGCTCGAACACGATCAGATCGTGCTTCCACGGCATGTCCTGCCAAGTCTGCGACGTGAGCGCGACCTCGTAGACTCGCGCCCCGCCCGCCTCGTGTTTGTCGGTCAACTTCCACGCGAAGCTGCTATCTGCGCGAGCCACATAGTTTTGAAGTTCGGTCGGAACGGGCGGAGTCCCGGCGGCCGGTTGAGCCATTGCCGAAGAAACCAACCCACTCACCAGACAACCGATGGCAGCGAGACCGACGAGCGACAACTTCATGAGGAACGAACTCCGAGTGCGAGTGAAAGCAATCCGAGTGACGTTCTAGCGGCAGATGATTCGCCACGCCAATCAACACCACGGACCCGGCGTTCACAGGCTGAACGAACACAGCCCGCGCGGCATTCCCCGCGCGGGCTGTGTGGAGATCGTTCCGCCTGTCGAAGCACGGCTCGTTACCGAATGTGCGGCACTTCGATGATTTCAGGGACCGGGTCGAAGATCCAGGTTTGAGCGGGCTTGTCAGGCGTCGCGCCCGCGAGCGTCAGAACTTCGGCAGTCAGAGATTCCGTGCGACTCTTGGAGTTCGGGTCAACCTTCATCTTCGCACCGAAAGCTTTGAAGATTTCTTGAATGGTGGGGTCGGTCTTCGAGTCGAAGCCGCCCATCGTCACGTAGGACTGAAACTTGTCGTGGTAGACATAGGCGACGTAGCCCTTCTGCCGCAAAGCTCTTGTAAGTTGTGCGGCATCTTCACCGGCCCGCACGATGTTGTTGGCCGATTTTTGAAGCTCCTTCTCGAACAGTCCTTCGTTGCGAGTGAACCGGCTGTTCTGCATCGGGACCGCCGACTTACCGGCGAACGTGGCGATCTTGACGGTGTATTTTTTCTTGCAGCCGACAAGAGCGTGGTCAATGCCCGAGTTGAGGAATTTGGTCTCGTCGTCCACGCGGCGGCTCGCCACGTCACCTGGACTGCGGAGCGGATTGATGGTCAAAAAGGCTCCGACGAGCGGCCCTTTTTGTCCGCCGCTCGCACGCACCACAGCACCGTTCTTGGTGTTCTTCAGAAACTTCGGATGCAGCTTCTTAACGTAGTTCAGCGTCTTCTGAGCGACGCTGTCATCAATCGTCGCGTAGTTGCCCGCCAGTACG
>JAYVOX010000445.1:0-5330 GCA_043757695.1 Schlesneria sp. | reverse complement strand
GGAGACTTCGGATGTTTGAACCTCACTCAATATCTCGCCTGCTCGCCAAGCCGGAGCTTGGCTGGAGCCGTTCCCAAGCTGGAGCTTGGGAACGAGGGACTCGAACGAACCCCGTGAGGCGCACAATCTGTGAGGATTAGTCGGCCAAGATCACGAAAACCGGGAAGTCTTGACTGGCGAAGAGCGCGGGTCGCTTGACGCAACAAAATGAGTTGCCATAATCCGCCCCCGTCGCATAGGCGAAACGCGGGTGTAACTCAGTGGTAGAGTACCACGTTGCCAACGTGGTTGTCGTGGGTTCGAACCCCATCACCCGCTCTCTCCCCCTTCGACGCGATGACCGGACTTTTCCGGATCGTGTCGGTCGATAGTCGCTTGCCACGAGTTTTGATCGGCGGCAGTTCTTTGCCCAAGTTCGACTCTGGGCAGGCTCCGGTGTGTATTTCTGGCTGATTGTATTTACGTGAGGAAGTGACTGTGACACAGGCCGAAGCTGCGGTGGCGGAAGCGACCGACGATGATACCGAAGAAAAGAAGTATCACCTGTCATTGGAAGTTGATATCCAGACAGTTGGCCCTTGCCGGAAGCATGTGCGAGTCAAGGTGCCTCGAACTGACCTCGATTATTTCGAGAACAAGGCGACCGAAGAGATCGTCCAGACCGCTGCTGTCCCTGGGTTCCGCAAGGGCAAGGTTCCTGCAAGACTTGCCCGCAAGCGATTTGAAGATGAGATCGCCGATTCGGTGCGTCAGCGTGTACTCATGCTCAGTTTGGAGCAGCTTGCTGAAGAGAACTCGCTGGATCCAATCAACGAGCCAGACTTCGATGTCGAAAGCCTGAAGATTCCCGAAGAGGGTGACTTCGAGTACGAGTTCGACGTGGAAGTGCGACCCGACTTCGAGATTCCCAGCTACGACGGTTTGAAAATTCAGCGACCTGTTCGTGAAGTTTCGGGCGACGATGTCACTGCGTATCTGAAGAAGTTCGTGAACCAGTACGCGACCCTCGCCCTTCATGATGGTCCTGCCGAACCCGGTGACTTCGTTGAATCGAGCATCGACTTCTCACGCAATGGCCAGCCGTATCGTGGAATCACTTCCGTTGATTTGCGGCTTTCACCCACCATTCGATTTCGTGACGCGGAAATTGCTGGCTTTGACAAATTGTTGGCAGGCAGCACCGCTGGCACGGTCAAGTCGTTTGATGTCGTGATCTCGAATGAGGCCGAGCAAATCGAGATGCGAGGTGAGAAACTGACGGCGACACTGACTGTCCGACAGGTACGCCGACAACACTTGCCGGAACAGAACAACGCTTTCTTCGAGAAGCTCGGCTATGCCGATGAATTAGAATTGCGAGATGAAGTCGAGGGAATGCTTCGACGCCAAGTGACCTATGAGCAACGGCAGGCCTGTCGTCGTCAAGTCTTGGAAAAGATCACCGAGTCTGCGACATGGGAGTTGCCTGAGTCGCTGGTTAGTAAGCAGACGGAGAATGCTCTGCGGCGAGAAGTCTTGGAAATGCAGCAGGCGGGGTACACCACGCAGCAGATTCTGGCCAGAGAGAACGAACTTCGTCAGCAGTCCATCACTTCAACACGCCAGGCGCTGAAGGAACACTTTGTTCTCGACAGAATCGCCACGAAAGAGGCCGTCGAAGTCACTCCGATCGACATCGACTCTGAAATCAACATGATGGCCGTACAGCGTGGCGAGAGTCCTCGAAAGGTTCGTGCTCGCCTGCAAAAGAGCGGTGTGATCGAGAATCTGGAAGCTCAAATTCGTGAACGTAAGGCTGTTGATCTCATTCTGCGATCAGCTCAATTTGAAGATGTCGCCGCACCCGTGACCACCAACAGTGATGATGTTCAGGCGTTGTCGCTGTCGATTTGTGGCATGTCTTCGGTCGTCGTTGACCCCAACGATGATGACGACGGCAAGCAGTCCTGAGCGACCTGGTCGTTTCGTGATTGACTCTCAACCGGCTGCCTGCAGCCGGTTGTTTTTTTGGGTGATTCATCGGCCTTGTCGAGAATGGACTCAGCGCCTACTCTTCGCCGCCAACTTGCTGGAGGGCGTGTTTCACGGTCGATGTGAGAGCTGGCTAAATCGTCTCAATGTCTTGTTCTGTTCACCCGTCTTGAGGGATTCCGAATGCTGGAGTCGATGTCACGTTCGTTTAGTCCTCAAGCCAATGCGTCTCGCGATTATTCGCGGCAGCGTCAGATGGGGATTGGTGACCTGCTGTTGGAAAATCGAATCGTCTTCCTCGACGGACCGATTCACGATGCGAGTGCCAATGTGATCGTGATGAAGCTGCTCTACCTTCAATCCGAGAACAAGCACCAAGACATCCATTTCTATATCAACTCGCCCGGTGGTTCTGTCACCGCCACGATGGCGATCTATGACACGATGCAGTTCATTCAGTGCAGCGTGGCCACGTACTGCGTCGGTATGGCGGCGAGTGGTGGAGCGATCCTCGTGGCAGGCGGCACGAAGGGGAAGCGGTTCATCCTGCCTCACGCCAAGATGATGATTCATCAGCCTTACGGTGAAGTCGGTGGACAAGTCTCGGACATCGAGATTCAAGCCAAAGATATTCTTGAGACGCGCGACATCCTGAACGTGATCCTGCATGAGCACACCGGACAACCGGTCGAAGTGATCGCGAAGGACACCGGACGGGACCGCTACCTCAACGCGATGCAGGCCAAGGAATATGGCTTGGTCGATGAAGTTCTCTCCAAATCGACGAAGGCCAAACCGACACCGTGAGCCAGCCTCCGCTGACGGCGCGTTGACCCTGCCTTCAGCGAGGGACTACGCGATAATCGCCGACTCGGTTTTCATTTCCATTCCGCCCACATTAGCGAGCCTGCGATGACCTCCCTCGTTCCGTTCGTAATCGAAAAAAATGGCCGCGAAGAGCGGGCTATGGACATCTACAGCCGACTGCTCCGCGATCGCATCATCCTGCTCGGGAGTGCCATCAACGACGATGTGGCCAACAGCATTGTTGCCCAATTGTTGTATCTTCAGTTTGAAGACGGCAAGACCGACATCTCGCTGTATATCAATAGCCCCGGTGGCTCGATCACGTCGGGGATGGCGATCTATGACACCATGCAGTTCGTGACCTGTGATGTCGCGACATACTGCATGGGTCAGTGTGCCAGCATGGGCGCGATGCTGCTCACCGCCGGGACGAAGGGCAAACGCTTCGCGCTGCCCAACAGTCGAATCATGATTCATCAGCCGTTGGCAGGGATGCAGGGAACTGCGGTCGATTTGGAGATTCATGCAAAGGAAGTCCTGCGGACGAAGCGTCGCATGAACGAGTTGATGCTCAAACACACCGGCCAAACGCTGGATAAGATCGAGTCCGACACCGATCGCGACAACTTCATGTCCGCTGAAGAAGCTCAGTCCTACGGTTTGATTGACGCCGTGTTGGAAAAGCTACCGACTCCACCCGGAGCATCGACTTGAGATGCGGCTTTGGCCCAGTCGAGACTGAGAGGCGAGCCGTTTTCCAGAATGTCCGCATCGTCTGGCCAAGGAGGTCCATGCCGTGCCAACACAGTTGAACTCAGCAACGTCATTTCAGACGTGGCCGCTACTCACGCTGACGTTGCTCGCGGCCCTCAGCTTCCTCGGGTGCGGTTCGCCCGAGCGGAAGAAGCTGGCTGACAAGCTGCCGTTCCTCAAGCACGAGAGTGATGCACCACTTGAGGCCGAGCAACGACAGAAGTTCGTTTCCGAACGCGATCCCGCCGCCTTTCGGTGGCTGCTCACGCACGGCGTGAGTAACGAGATGTCGGTCTCGGAAGTCGCAAACGTTCTGGGTGAGGCTGGCGAACGGCGGCTCGACGATCGTGAGTACAAGACCAACGGCGGCAACTACCACACGACCGACATTGCTTATCAATGGGGGCCTGACCGAACCGGCCATACCGTCGTCCTCTTCTTTCGTGATGGCAAGCTCATCCATTTCGACCCTGCCGAAATTCGCGAGTGACCTGTATCACGCAAGAGTGGGGTGGTCTGGTGAGGCGTGATGCTGGCTTCACGAGCGGGCGCGGGGTCTCGAGCGCCTCGTTGTCACCGCGCAGCTTTGGCATGAACCTCTGCTGCGGTTGCTACCGCGAGCTGTCGGGTGTTCCTCCAGCAGGCATGACACAGACAACGCCGACTCAGGACATTCCGCCGTTATGTCTCGTATCTTCATCGACTCGCTCGAAGACCCGCGCGTGCGAATGTATCGCGATCTGAAGACGAGCAATTTTCTGCGTGACGAAAAGCTGTTCATTGCCGAGGGAATCCGGCTGGTGGAACGCTTGCTGGCGAGCGACTACCGCGTTCAGTCGGTCCTCGTCTCGGAACGACGTGTCGAGGAATGGGCCGAACAAATTCCCGTTGACGTGCCGCTGTATGTCCTCCCGCAGCAGCTTGGTGAGCAATTGACCGGCTTCAATTTTCACGTTGGCGTGTTGGCGTGTGGCCATCGAAAACCACCGCTCTCGTTGGATGATCTGCTGCCAAAGTCAGAGCCACCGACAGCCGCTCCTTCGCGGACTCTGGCCATCTGCCCGAACTGTGACAATCCCGAGAATCTCGGAACGATCATCCGCATTGGCGCGGCCTTCGGCATCGACGGGCTGCTGCTGTCGCGCGAGGGTTGTTGCGATCCGTTCTCGCGGCGCGTGCTCAGAGTCTCAATGGGGACCGCATTCCAATTGCCGATCATCGAATCGCCGGATCTCGCACGCGACGTACAGCGACTCCGCGATGAATGGCAGTTCGAACTGATTGCGAGTGTGCTGGATGAGTCTGCGGAACCGCTGTCTCGCGCCGCGCGAGGCCAACGCGTCGGCATCCTCGTCGGCAATGAAGCCGCTGGTCTCGACGAACAATGGCGAGGTCTCTGTTCGCGGCACGTCACGATCCCGATGAGCGGTGGGACGGACTCACTGAACGTCGCCATCGCAGCGGGCATCTTTCTGCATCACTTCACCATGTCGGCCTCAACGGCTCGTTGAGGCCGATTTCGCAGCGAGCTGGAGGCGACCGCGATGCCTAGGCCGTTTCGACAGTATCAATTCGTGGCTACAATCCGCGCCGTTTGATCTCACTCGCCTCCACAACGACTCCGCCCAGGAACGCCCTTCATGAACATGCTCGCCATCGTGCTGGCCTCCGCTGCGATTCTGTCGATTGCTTACTGGACGTATGGACCGTTGCTCGTGCGGCTGTTGCAGCTCGATCCCAAGAAGCAAACTCCGGCGTTTGAGTTGCAGGACGATGTCGATTACTCGCCACTCGCTCCG
>JAYVOX010000444.1:0-5351 GCA_043757695.1 Schlesneria sp. | reverse complement strand
CCCGCCACCGGCCAGCCACATCGTGTACGCCTGCGGATGATGGTCACGGCCGAGGCTGCGTCCCAGTGCGGGGTTGTTCTCGACCATCGGCGTGCGTCCGAACTCGCCACCCCAAATGACGAGCGTCTCGTCCAGCAGACCGCGCTGCTTGAGGTCCGTCACCAGCGCGGCCGACGCTTGATCCGTCTTGCCGCAGTTGTTCTTGAGATTCCCGACGACATCCGAATGCGCGTCCCAACCTTCGTTGTAAATGTTCACGAACCGCACGCCCCGCTCGATCATTCGCCGAGCCAGCAGGCACGCGCGGGCGAACGACGGCACCGCCGGATCGCAGCCATACAGGTCGAGCGTCTCCTTCGTCTCGCTCTTCAGGTCCATCAGTTCGGGCGCGGACGTTTGCAGGCGAAAGGCCATCTCATACGAGGCAATCCGTGTCGCGATCTCGGGATCACCTTCCACTTCCAGCCGCTTCCGGTTCAGCGCCCCGATCAGGTCGAGCGAATCGCGCTGCAACTTCGAGTCAACTCCGGCGGGACTCGACACGTCGAGGATCGGGTCTCCCTGATTGCGGAGCCTCACGCCCGAGTACAGCGTCGGCAAAAAACCGCTCGACCAGTTGGCCGCCCCGCCGCTGATCCCCGCACCGGTAGACATGACGATGAACGCGGGCAGGTCACTCGTCTCGGCCCCCAGTCCATACGTGACCCACGATCCCAGACTCGGCCGCCCCGGCTGAGAGAACCCCGTGTTGAAGAAGATCTGCGCGGGAGCGTGATTGAACTGATCCGTGTTCACCGACTTCACGAGACAAATGTCATCGACGATCTTCGCCAGATGCGGCAGCGCCTCGGACAGCTCCATCCCGCACTCGCCATGCTTGGCAAACTTGAACTGCGGACCCAGACAATTCGCGTCGGGCCTGATGAAGGCATACCGCTGTCCGCCGACCACCTCGGGCGGGATCGGCTTCCCGGTGAACTCGGTCAGCTTCGGCTTGTTGTCAAACAAATCGAGCTGACTCGGCGCCCCCGCCATGAACAGATGAATGACCGACTTCACCCGGGGAGCAAAGTGCGGCGCACGCGGAGCCAGCGGATTGGCCGCAGCATTCGCATCGGCCCTCGCCGACCGAGCCGCCCCACCCGCCAACAAGGAAGCCAACGCCATCTTGCCGACGCCAACACGGCACTCCTGCAAAAAGTGACGGCGTGTGAGGTCGAGGTTTGGCGAAAGTTCGTTCCGCACGACTGGTACTCCCGAGTTCGTAAATGGACGGTGTCTGCTTTCAAGGTAGCCCTGTCGCTCCGCGACAGGAAGCGAGATCGCGGAGAGTGCGCTGATCGTGATCGAACGTCTCATCACTTGGAAACCTTTGTTGCGCGACACGCCTCCTGTCGCGGAGCGACAGGGCTACCTTGAGTCAGTTCTTCGTGACGGCCTCATCCAGATTCATGATCGCTCGGGCGGTGAGGGTCCAGACGGCGCGAGGGGCTTCGTTGGGGCCGGGCGATCCCGCCAGCTTTGCCGTGTCGAGTTCCTTGCGATCCAGGCGCGAGGACTGTTCGTCGAAGAAGCGTTTTAGCAGGGTCTGTTCGTCATCGGTCGGAGGGCGGGTCAGGCAACGGCGAAATAGTAAGTGAAGGCGTTCGTCCATCGAGCCGGTTCGTTCGGCGAACTCGCGGCCGAGGGCTTGGGCTGTCTCGACAAAGACGGTGTCGTTGAGCAGCGTCAGCGCCTGGAGCGGTGTGTTCGAGACTTCGCGCCGGGCGACGCAGGCTTCGCCACTCGGTCCATCGAACGTCATCGACAGGGCAAACGGCGCGGTCCGTTTCGTGAACGTGTAGAGCGTCCGGCGATAACGATCCTCACCGGGGCTGACTGTCCACGCGAGGCCGCCGTAGGTTCCCTCCGTCGTGATGTTGGACGGTTGAGCTGGGAAGACGCTCGGCCCGAGTTGCTTGTCGGACAGCAAGCCACTCACGGCGAGCATCACATCCCGCACGACCTCGGCCTCGACGCGCAGCCTCGGCCCGCGCGCGAGCAACTCATTCGAGGCATCCTTCGCCAGCCACTCACCCGTCACGCGAGACGACTGCCGGTACGTGGCGCTGCTGACGATCAGGCGGTGGAGACGTTTCATGTCCCAGCGGGGGCGCGGGGACGGAGAGACAGAGAGAAGGCGGGACGGAGGGGAAGAAGATGGCGAATTGGTTGCGGACTCAGCAGCACTCGGCTTATCTCTCCATCTCTCCGTCTCTCCATCTCCCCCTCCCAACTCCACCGCCAGCCAATCCAACAACTCCGGATGAGTCGGTGCCGCTCCCTGGCTGCCGAAGTCTTCGAGCGACTTCACGATCCCGCGTCCAAAGAACGCGGACCACTGGCGATTGGCGGTGACTCGCGCGGTGAGTGGGTTCGCAGGACTAACGAGCCACTCGGCCAGAGCCAGCCGGTTGGATTGTGCCTTCGGATCGAGTTGAGGCAGCGCGGCGAGGACCGCCGACTCGACCAACTCTTTTGGCTGGAGGAACTCACCGCGATGATGCCGATTCGTCTTGCGAGGATTGTTGGCCGGACGCTCTTGCAGGACGAGCGTCGTGGGGAATGTGGGCAACTGCGCTCGCAAAGCCGCGATCTTGGCCCGCTCGCCCGTCAACTCGGGGGCTTCGCTGGCGAAGTGGTTGAGCAGGCGATCGACCTGCGCTGGCGAGCGTGACTCGCGCGGGATCAGCAGGTCGGTGGCCAACTCAGCGGGCAACGAACTCGCTTCCGCCGGACGCGGATCGTCCGTGACGGAGACTTTGAAACGGCCGAGGCTCGCGGCGTAGTAGCGTTCAAACAACATCGACACGTCGAACCGGGCCGACTTCGCGACGGGGGTCACGAACCGAAAGACCGCGACGTGCGGCTTGCCCTGTCCGCCGTTGATCGACCAGCCGGTCTGCTGGTTCTCATCGAGAGCCATCGCGGCCGTGTTGCTTCCGTTGGCGAAACTCTGCGTGGCACCGGTCAACTTCACCGGCTGGCCATCGGCGGTAACAGTGATCGTGCTGAGGAAGAAGTCTCCGAACGGTCCCTCATAGTAGACGCGCCCCGGCCCATTCTTGGGGAGCCGCTCGTCGGGAATCGCCTCGATGCGCAGAGCCGTCCATTGGATTGGTTCAGCGGCGGCTCTCGTCCCCTCGCCCCGGCTTTGCGGGGAGAGGGTTAGGGTGAGGGGTTCTTCGAGTCGAGAGTCGAGAGCTGTGAGTCGAGAGCCAGAAGAAAGAGCAAGAGGCGTGTTGCTGATGGACGGCTCGGCAACATCCGAAATCCCCTCACCCTTGCCCTCTCCCCGCAAAGCCGGGGCGAAGGGATGACGGTCGCTACGCGACGCGAGTTGGAAGGAAACGTGAGCGTTCTCACCACTCGGCCCCCTCACCCTAGCCCTCTCCCCCGAAGACGGGGGAGAGGGGACAGGAAGGGCATCCCGCACACTGTTGATGTCTCGCGCGTCGATTGATGCACGCGAGTTGTCTTGGGCTGGTGCGAACGACACGTCGTAGATGTCCCGCTTCGACATGTCGCCGCTGGCGAAGATCGAGTTGTCGTCTTGAATGGTCAACAGCGCGAGGTTGCTTTTGGCGGCGACCGGTTTGAGTTGCGTCCACTTCACGACGCGAGCCTCTTCCTTCGCCAGCCACGCGCCAAACTTTTGCTCGCGATGGGCGAGTCGTCGCGCCGCTTCGGGCTGGTTGCTGTTGGCCGGTCGTCGGCCAAGACTGATGCGGAACTTGCCAAGCGTGTGTTGCATCCCGTGATTCTGATCGAGCCGGATCGTCCAGCGAGAGGTCATCCCAGCGAGGCCACTCGGCTCGGCCAAGAAAAACGTCGCGGTGCGGTTGACGTTCCATTCGCCCGGCCCGTGGATGGCCCAACCACCGGTCTTCGCGTTGCCGTCGATGGCCTGTTCAAAGGAAAAGCTCTCCTGCGAGAAGTCGGCCGACGCGCGGACGAACTTCAGCGGCGTGCCTGCTTCTTTCTCCCCTCGCCCCGGCTCGGGCACCGCCGCTTCGGTGGTCGGGAGAGGGGCTGGGGGTGAGGGGTCTTCTTTGCCACCGGCTTTCGCAGGCTGCTCCCGCAACGTCGCTTTGAACTCGGTGAGCACGAAGTTGCCGTGAGGCGTTCGGCCTGGACCTTTGCTCGGCAGCGCGGGATCGGCCAGCGCTTCGAGCCGCACGGCCACGACATCGGTCAGGTCCGAGTCGAGTCCCACGAGGTACGTGTCCTTCTCCGGCGACGCTCCCGTCACGAAGACCGACGCATCGTCTTTGATCTCCAGCGTCGCACCGCCTGTCGAATGAACGACAACCGGCTTGAGCGGCGTCCACTCGAAGTCGTCCGGCAGCGGGAAGCGGTTCGGCAGGTCGGCCTCGTGAGCCGCGATCTGTTCGAGGAGCGCGGCTCGTCGCGCGGCGATGTCGCTGCGGACGACATCCATCTCGGGTTCATCAGCATTGTTCAGCAAGGCAAAAAAACTGAAGTAGTCGCGATGCGTGATCGGGTCGTATTTGTGCGTGTGGCACTGCGCGCAACCGAGCGTCAGTCCGAGCCAAGTCGTCGCGGTCGTGGCGACTCGGTCGGTCATCGCGTGGTAGCGGAACTCCAGCGGGTCGATGCCTCCCTCTTCGTTCAGCATCGTGTTGCGGTGGAAGCCGGTCGCGATTCGCTGGTCAAGCGTCGCGCCGGGCAGCATGTCGCCCGCAAGCTGCTCGATGGTGAAGCGGTCGAACGGCAGGTTGGCATTCAGGGCGCTGATGACCCAGTCCCGGTACGGCCAGACCGAACGTTGCCGATCCTTTTCATAGCCGTTCGTGTCGGCATAGCGGGCCAAATCGAGCCACCGCCTCGCCCAGCGTTCGCCATAGCGCGGTGAGGCGAGCAGCCGGTCGAGCATTTTTTCGTAGGCATCGGGCGACGAGTCGTTGACGAATTCGTCGGCCTCTTCCACCGTTGGCGGCAGGCCGATCAGATCGAGCGACGCTCGCCGGACGAGCGTGTACTTGTCGGCTTCGGGTGACGGTGCGAGTTTCTCCTTTTCGAGCCGGGCCAAGACGAACGAGTCAATCCCGCCGCGCGGCCACTCACGCCACTGGACGATCGGAGTCGCGGGCCGCACCGGCGCGACGAAGGACCAGTGCGGTTTGTACTCGGCTCCAGACGCGATCCACTTCTTGAGCGTCTCCTTCTGAGCCGCCGACAGTGCTCGCTTAGTCGATGCGGGCGGCATCGTTTCGTCAGGATCGGACGACTCAATCCGCCGCACGAGTTCACTCAGATGCGGCTGCTTCGGTGAGACCGGAGTCTTCCCC
>JAYVOX010000443.1:0-5353 GCA_043757695.1 Schlesneria sp. | reverse complement strand
CCCCTCTTCCTTGAGCAGAAGTAGGATGAACATTCCTGTGCAACGTGTGAATCCGGCTTTTTTCTACGCACCTGCAATCCGTTAGTGTCAGCAGTTTTCAACATGCGGATAAGCCAATTGCGTCGTCATGTCCGCAGTCCTGGCTTGCTCATTATCAAAGGGCCATTCGCCCAAGCCTGCCACTGCTTGACCGTCTTCGGGCGAGCAGTGCGAAATTGAAAAGCGGATACTGCTCCGTCGGCACTGCTCCTCCGAAGACTCCGGAACAGTGGCACATCACACGTTGGTTTTCGCGTTTCCCATTACAGTGCCAGCCCGCCCGCAAAAGGGAACCAGCCCTCGTTGAGGGACGCATTGCAGGCGGTCTTTCAAGAAGCGATCCAAGCCCGTCAAGAAGCCCACGAAAAAAGCCACCAAAGTTTGAACGGACAGAGAATGAACAACTCGTGCCCGTCGCGGGTCCGCCACCATTGAGCCGCGACAGGCTTCAAGACGCCAGCAGTAACCGTTCACGGCCTCGTCAGGCTGGTGGAGGTCGTGTTGGCGAAGCGGCTGGTGTGTTCCGAAGACTCCACACACCCTACGTAACTGGGATCCACGTCTTCGTGGCCCCCAGCAATTGCGCAATCGACACACCAACGAGGCTGGGGTCGGCGATGACGCCGACCCCAGCCTCCCCGCCGCCGTTTAGCGGTTTGAAATGCATGAATTGGCGACCGGCCCCACAGAAGCTACCATTACCGAAACCTCTGTTCGAGGCTTGCGGAACCATGACAAAGCAATCGCTCAGAAGAAAGCCAATGCATTTTCACATTGATGTCACTCGCCAGTTTCCGCGACTCGTGAATGCTCCGATCGTCGAAGCGGTCATCCAATGGCAAGCCGCTCCAACTCGATCGTTTGAAGCGCCGAAATTGTCTGAAGAATTGATGCGGCGATTTTCCGCTTACGATTGCCAGCCCCTTCACGAACATCAATTTGAGGCCGAGATTGATGGATCACAACAAGGTGTGGAAGTGCGACAGCGGTCGCAATGGAATGGATTTCGGCTGACTTCGAAGGATCAGAAACATGTCTGTCAATTCAAATCAAACACGGTGATTTTCAGCCGCCTTGCTCCCTACCAAGATTGGGGCCAATTTACTTCCGAAGCAAAACCGTTTTGGCAAACCTTTGTTGAATTGGCCGCACCTGTTGCCGTTGACCGGATCGGTGTCCGATTCATTTCCCAAGTCAAACTGAAGGACGACGAGGATGTTTCCGAATACATCGCTCAACCGCCGTCACCGTTGAGTGAGATTGGGCTGTCCTCCGATACATTTTTTCATAAAGATTCGATCTCTGTTCCGGGCTATCCGTACCGCTTGAATCTCGTGCGGGTGACACAGCCTGCTCAACCTCCGCTGGTGACACATCGGTCGTTGATCGTTGACATCGACATTGCCACCACCGATGCCATCACGGTGGATTCCGTAGAATCAAAACTGCCAGAAATGCGATACCTGAAGAATCTGGTGTTCTTCTCCATGATGAAGGATGCCGAAACGAAGTTTCACTGAGAGAGAATGCTGCCATGTCAACCACGACATTCCGTGGAGTCAGTGAGTCCGCACGATATGTTGATCAAACGACTCGGGAGGTCCGAACCCGTCTCAACGAGCCGCAGACGTTCTCAAAGCAATCCGCTTACGATGTTCTTTGGGATGCGTGGCAGCCGTGTCGGGAAGCAAACTGGGACGGTGAAAAGGCGGATGCCATCGAGCGAGAAACATTCGGAATCGCCTACCGCCTGATCGAAGCGCTGCCGACCGGTTTCCCGTTACCCACGATCTCCTCAGAACCGGACGGACATCTCAGCTTTGAATGGTACAAGAATCCGCGACGGCTTTTGTCCGTGAGTGTCAGCCCGAACGGCACGTTGTATTGGGCTGCGCTGGCTGGTTCTGAGGACTCTCGGGGATCGTGCCAGTTCTTCGACGAATTCCCGCCGACACTGCTTCAATGGATCGGCAGGGTCTACGCCACATGATCGACCCCAACAACGTTCCTCCGGTCGCGGACAACGAATTGCTGGCGCGGTTTATCGTGAACAGCAACGAAAAGCGAGATGACGGAACGGTCACCCCGAAGCTCTTTCTGCCGTACAAGCAAGTCGATCTTTCCGTCAACAGACATCGCGAGGCCACACCCGAAGAGACGTGGACCATCGGACGGCACGTCGCAGCCACACGCGAAAAAACGCTGTACGGCCTGGCCGACATCCGCGCGAGTTCCTGTCGCATTGCTCCGTTGGATGTCGTGTCGAAGCCAATCTTGCCAGACAATCCCAACCACGCAGACATCGTTGGTTTTCCGCCGCCACCGCGCAAAGACGAACAACTTTCGCTGGCTCAAAAGCTCGCCGCCGCTATCGAAGGGAAATGGAAGTCGCCACCGCCGACTGATGGCGATGAGCGCGATAAGAACTGACCGGACATCGAGTCGTCGGTGAAGCGAATATACGTTGTGAGTCTTCGAGGCCCACGGTGCTTGCGCATCGATCACGAAAGGCGAGCCTTGAAAACGTTGCGTCGTGGACGGGACTGGAGCGTTCGCGAAGACCCGGTGCTTCCCTTCGGTCCAGAACCGGCCACCCAGCCGCCAGTGGCACCCGGCCCTGTTCTGGGTGCCCATCTGGACTGCGGTCGTTCTGCTCTTGATCGTCATTAGATTGCGAAGCCATCGGCCGATTCTTGGATTGTACGCAGACCTTCGTTCGTCTCGTCAACCACGATGAGGTTGAACGCATCCTCTCATGCTTCCCCAGTTGACCTGATTTGATGTCAATTGATCTAACCGGCTGAACAGACGACCAAGGCATCAGATCGGCTTGGCCTGATCAATGCTTCCAGCGTAGATCGTCGATCAACCACTTGTGGTGCTTCATCCACCATTTCCCATTTGGATATTCGCCGACAGACTGCCCAAGGACGTTCTCCAAACAGTTCGCGAAGAGTCAGCGATCAACCGAAACTAGAATCCTTCGATCGTATGAGCGCAGTTCTGATGATGGACTTCTCACATCGAATAGCGACCTTTGTCGGGAGTTCTCTGAAAATAAGTTGACGAAAAAAAACTTATTGTCGGATTGACGATCCCGATTTTTCTCGTTTGTGGCCTGCGATTGGCTGAGGCAACACACGAATGTGTGATTGCTGCAGCGATCGCGAATCCAGTCAGTTCAGTATTTGATCGATCAATTCGATCCCAAGGAGAAAATCATGAAGCGGACAATATCAGTCTTGTTGGCTCCGAGTGTGGCAGCCATGTTGCTGCTAGGCTGTGGGATGTTTGCGATGGCTCAAGATGATGTTCGAATCAAGGCAAAAGTTGATGCGAACGCCGATGAACGAGATAATGCCGGTCAGCGTCAAGTCATTAAACTGAGTACAATTCTGAAATCAAAGGTCTTGATCCAACAAGACCGACCGGCTGGCAATGTGGTGGATGTGGTGCTCAGTGATGGTGGCTGCATCGAGTATCTTGTGGTCATGTATGATGACCAGAACTACGTGGTTCCCTACAGCGCCACGCAAGTGCGCTACGCAGACCAAGTCGTCTTCGTAGACCTTACTCCCGCACAGTTTCAGAACGTCACGTACTTCAGTGGAAACAGTTGGCCAAATCTTTATGCACCCGCGTATCGGAACCAAATTTACTCCTTCTATAGACTGAATGTTCCACGAGCTGGGGTGAGCGTGAATGGAAATCTTCCAAACACCAACCGGACTCGCGCCGACAGCGATCCTAAAACGGATCCAGCCACTCCGGAAACTCGAAAGACTCTGAAGCCAGATCTGACCGAGAAGCCGACAACACCGGACCTCAAGAAGCCGACTCTTCCCAACTCCACTCCAGATGCAAAGCAGCCAAAGCTTCCCGGCGATCGGCCCGTTGCACCTCAACCCAAAGAGGTAATCCCTCCGACTCCGGACAAGAAGCCGGTTGTACCATCGACGCCCAATCCAATTCCAAGGGAAGTTCCAAAGCCGAAACTCCCCCAGTAGTTTGAAAGTGTCGAGAACAAACTGAGAACACGGCGTTCGGACGATCTAGAACGAACGCCTCTCATCAATACGCGGCGGCGGGGTGGCCGGGTCTGGAGCGTTTCGCGAAGACCCGGTGCTTCCCATCGGTCCAGCAGGGGCCACTCAGCCGCTAACCGCGACAGACATCTGTTTCGTGACAGGCAGGAGATTTTCGAGACAAATTCGTTCCACGGGGTAACCAAGTGTGCGAACAAGACTGGCAACGGTTCAGTGGTCTTCGGGTTTGCGGTGGGTCCGAAGTTTCAACTTGATTAACCGGCCCAAATTGACACGGGTGTCCCAACGTGGTTATTCCTTTCGGTATGGTTTGCCGGGATGCCACATTTCCGCCAACAAATCGGCCACAGATGTTACACCAAGCTTTACCATTGGACTCAAATATCGTTCCGTCTCGTTTACAAAGCGGGCACTGATCCATCAAACAACTCTTCCATCTATGCCATAAAGAAGCACGGTGTGTAGAGCGTTTGAAACACACCTTCGTATTGTGCTGATGGTGCGTTTTGAAGACTTCACGCACCATGCGACTAAGACACTGTTCGTTCGGGCGGCAGCTGCATCCTTACGGTTCAGCACCGACCACCCAACCATCAATAGTTTCTCGGCCGCACTCGCCCTTGCACTCGGCTTGGCAGGCCCATGATTCGCAGGAAACCTTCGGCGTCGGTTTGGTTGTAGCTGCCTCCCGCTTCCATGCTGGCGATTTTGTCGTCGTAGAGGCTGTTGGGGCTGGTGCGGCTGCAGACGATGATGTTGCCTTTGTAGAGGCCCAGTTTGATCTCGCCGGTGACGACGGATTGCGTCTGCTTGTTGAAGGCCATCAGGGCGTCCATCTTCGCGGTGTACCAGAAGCCGTAGTAAACCATCTCGGCGATCTCGGGGGAGAGGCGGTCGCGGAGATGGAGCAGGTCGCGGTCGAGCGTCAGTTGCTCGACGTAGCGATGGGCTTCGTAGAGGAGCGTCATGCCGGGGGCTTCGTACACGCCGCGGCTCTTCATGCCGACAAAACGGTTCTCGATCATGTCGAGCCGTCCGACTCCGTTGCGGCCGCCGATCTTGTTCAGTTCGAGGACCATCGTCAGCGGGCTGACCGTCTTACCGTTCAGTGTGGTCGGCACGCCCTGCTCGAAGCCGATCGTGACGTGCTCGATTTGGTCGGGAGCCTGTTGCGGTGAGACGGTCATGCCGAAGTCAGGGACATCGACGCCGGTCACTTTCGGATCTTCGAGGACTCCCGCTTCGTAGCTGATGTGCAGGCAGTTCTC
>JAYVOX010000442.1:0-20485 GCA_043757695.1 Schlesneria sp. | reverse complement strand
ACCCGCACTTTGCCAACACGCCGATGTATCTCGAAACGGAAAAGGGCGAGCGGGACGGCGAGCAGCTCGACGCAATCAATCTTCGGACGCTGAAAAGTCTGCTGGAAGCCCGCCCTCTCCGATCAAAGAAACGCTGACGAGGATGGCCGGGTGCAGTCCGCAGCTTGGAAAGTTGGCCAAGGTGAGCGGCGCAGCGGCGATGTATACCTCGCGCGGCCGCAACTGACGGATTGTCGCGCTACTGTCGTCCCGTCGCTCCGCCGACGGGACATCTTGTCGGCGGAGCGACAAGACTACCGTAGTTGACGTGATGGCCCGCGCGGTTTGTCACGTCAGTTTCGACAGCCGTGAGGTGAATCGAATCATCCTGCTGTCGCCGCTTCGCGGCTCTACGTCCTCAACTCGCTTAGTTCCGTGGGTTGATACCCACGGCTATTTGCTGCCGTCGCTTCGCGACTAGGTGTCTGTCCGGAAAGTCGAAGGCCATACCTTCCGTAGGGTGGGCACCGCCCACCATCAACGACCGATTGTGGTGGGCAGTGCCCACCCTACGGGTATCCGGACAGACACCTAGGACCACCAATGAACGACGGCACACCCGACCCACGACCGATCGGTTGGCTGAGTTGCATGGGTGGCCTCACCTGATACCATGCCCACCGATCCATCGGGACGTTTTTGTCAAGAACACTTCTCCGCGAGATCGCCGGGTCTTAAGTGGCTCGGAGCAGAACGGTTTGTTGAAGGTGATCCTCAGTCGAGGCTCACTGTCATGTTCGTGTGTGATGTTTTGTTGCGTGAAAGTGCCAGGATGTTTGCGTTCCTCGGCGAATTGTTCTGCTGCGTGACATGGCTGATTGGCCGTGTTCTCGTTGTGCTGCACGGTCTCTGCCCGAGCGTTCCAGTTCGACTGGCAACGCGGGGTTTGGTTCTGCGCGGGCGAGTCAATTCGTGCGAATTCTCTTGGCCGGTGAGTGTCGCCCGCTGTTGGGCGGACAGCCCTCCTCAGGGCTGGCCGCACGTCGTGCGGGCCAATTGGCAATTGTTGCCCACTCCCCGGCTGGTGTTCATCCCATCGCAGTCCGCTCGTCGCAACTGATCTTTCCTCTCGACAACCTTTGCTCCGACAGCCGGTCTGTGGCCTTGTGCCTCAGGTTCGACTGTGCTGCTTTCGACCGAGTTCCTCCGCGTGCGCACGCGAGTGAATTGGCGTTTCCGGAACAGACATTCGGGAGCGAGCAATGGAGTATGTCATTGGAGCCGTACTGGGATTGATTCTGGGCGGAGTGGTCGGTTTCTTCGCCGAGCGAGCCATTCGCGGAACTGCGTTCAAGACGCGCGACGAGATCCTCGAGCAGGCCAAGCGTGACGGTGAGAACCTCATCAAAACGGCCGAGCTGTCCGCGAAAGAAGAAGGACTGCGAAGACGCGAGGCGGCTGACAAGGATCTGAACGTGGCGCGCGATGAGCTTCGCAACCAGGAACGTCAGCTCGACAAACGCGGCTTGGGCCTCAAAGAGCAACAAGACGACATCGCGAAGAAGGAACGCCTGCTGGAGACGACTCAGCAGAAGCTCGTCGAGCGAAACAAGGTCGTCGATGCGAAAGAGAAGGAACTCGACAAGAGTTTCAAGCAGGCGCAGGAACAGCTCTACAAGATCAGTGGTCTCGACCAGAAGACAGCGACCGACATGCTGCTCGGGCAGATCGAGCGTGAACTGAAGAACGAAACCGGCGCGCTGATTCTGAAGCAGGAAGCGGACCTGAAGCAGCAGTCGGAACGGTTGGCCCGCGAAATCATCGGCATGGCGATCCAGCGCTATGCGTCGGCACACACGTCGGAATCGACTGTCTCGACGATCGACATCCCGAGCGACGAAATGAAGGGCCGCATCATCGGTCGCGAAGGCCGCAACATCCGCGCGTTTGAGAAAGCGACCGGCGTCGATGTCATCGTGGACGACACGCCCGGCGTCGTGGTGGTCTCGGCCTTCGATAGTGTGCGACGCGAAACAGCCAAGCAGGCGCTGGTCAAACTGATTCAAGACGGCCGCATCCACCCGACGCGCATCGACGAAGTTGTGCTCGAAACGCAAAAGGAAATGGAAGCCTTCATTCGTCGGCAAGGGACCGAAGCGGCGCAAGAGGCCGATGTGCCGAATCTCCATGAGAAACTGCTCGACTTCATGGGCCGACTGCACTTCCGCACCAGTTACAGCCAGAACGTACTGCGACATTCGATCGAAGTGGCACACCTGACCGGACTGATGGCCGAGCAACTGGGATTGAACGGCAACTTGGCGCGACGTTGCGGGTTCCTGCATGACCTCGGCAAAGCCGCCGATCACGAGATGGAAGGGGGCCATCCGGCTGTCGGTGCCGAGTTGCTCAAGCGATACGGCGAGAAGGGCGAGGTCGTTCACGCGGCGCTCGGCCATCACGACGACATCCGCCCCGACTACATCTATACCGTGCTGGTCGCTGCGGCCGATGCCTGTTCCGCCTCGCGACCGGGTGCGCGCCGCGAGACGCTCGAAAAATATGTTCGTCGGTTGGAAGAACTCGAAACGCTCGTCTGTGGTTTCCCCGGTGTCGAGCAAGCGTTCGCGGTCCAAGCCGGACGTGAGATTCGCGTCGTCGTGAATCCTCAAGACGTGAACGATCGCGAAGCCGCGCGACTTTGCCGCGATATGGCCGCTGCGATCGAAGCCAACCTGACCTACCCCGGCGAAGTCAAAGTCACCGTGCTGCGCGAGACCCGCGTGGTCGAGTACGCGAAGTAAAAGAAGGAGTCCGGGGGCAGGGGGCAGGGATCAAGTTAAAGCCGAGATATCGAACATTCTGCTTCCTGCTTCCTGCTTCCTGCCCCCTGCTTCCAGCCCCTTACTTCATCGCTTCCAAAGTCTGCCAGCGATCGAAGGCCACGGCGAGTTGCTGCTCGATGACTTCCAATCGGAGTCTCGCCTGGGCGATCGTGGGTCCGTCCTGTTGATAGAAACTCGGCGCAGCCATTGCCTCGTGGAGTGATCGCTGCTCCACCTCGAAGGCGTCGATTTGCTGAGGCAGTTGCTCCAGCTCGCGCTGCTCTTTGAAGCTCAGCTTGCGTAGTCGCGCGACGGGCTTGGTCCCGGTCGGTTGGTCCGACTTGGCCTGACTCGCTGCCAGCGCAGCGGCTTGTTCTTCGAGTCGCGCGGCTTCACCCGCCTGCTTCTGGTTGATCCAGTCGTCGTATCCGCCCGCGTACTCCTTCACGACGCCGTCACCTTCAAACACGAGCGTGTGCGTCGCGACCTCGTTCAAGAACGCGCGGTCGTGGCTCACCAACAACACCGTGCCGGGGTATTCGACGATCAGGCTCTCCAAGAGTTCGAGCGTCTCCGCATCGAGATCGTTGGTCGGCTCATCCAATACGAGGACGTTGGAAGGCTTCGAGAACAGCCGCGCCAGCAGCAATCGGTTCCGTTCTCCACCGGAGAGAAACCGCGCCGGACTGCGCGACCGCTCGGGCGTGAACAGAAAGTCTTCCATGTAGCCGATGATGTGCCGCTGCTGACCGTTGATCAGCAGCTTGTCCGACTCCGACACGTTCTGCTGCAACGTCTTCGTCTCATCGAGCTGCTCGCGCAGTTGGTCGAAGTACGCGACTTCGATCTTGGTCCCCAGCCGGATGCTGCCCGATTTCGGAGTCAGTTCGCCGAGCAACAGTCTCAGCAGAGTCGTCTTCCCGCAGCCGTTCGGGCCGATGATCCCGACCTTGTCGCCGCGCATCACGGTCGTGGTGAGATCGCGAATGATGACTCGCTCGTCCGCACCTTCACTCACCGGCACCGAGTAACAAACCCGCTTGGCATCGGCGACCAAACTTCCCGAACGTTCCGCCTCTTGCAGCTCGACCTTCACCGATCCGATCCGTTCGCGTCGGGCGGCCCGCTCTTCACGTAGCTTCTTGAGTTCGCGAACGCGACCCTGGTTACGGACGTTGCGCGCCTTGATCCCCTTCCGAATCCAAATCTCTTCCAAGGCCAGCTTCTTGTCGAAGAGGGCCTGCTGTTGTTCCTCGGCCGCGAGCGCCGATTCCTTCCGTGTGAGGAACGTGGCGTAGTCGCACGGCCAGTCGAACAGTCGGCCGCGATCCAACTCAACAATGCGTCGGGCGAGTCGCTGCAAGAAGACGCGATCGTGCGTGATGAAGATCAGCGTGCCCGAGTACCGCGACAGAAACTCTTCCAGCCAACGAATGGCGTCGATGTCGAGATGGTTGGTTGGTTCGTCGAGCAGCAGCACGTCGGGGTCGAGAACCAGCGCTCGCGCCAACAACACACGCCGCTTCATGCCCGAGGAGAGCGAATCGAACGGCAGCAGCGGATTGAGCTGCATCCGTTCGAGAATCACGTCCACCTGATGCTCACCCTGCCAGACCTTTTCAGACCCCGCTGAGTCTGCGAGCAGTGACAGTTCCGCGTGTTCGGCTTCCGTGTGATTGGCGTCGGGATGATGCAGGCGGAAGTTGGCGGCGACGGCCTCACCGATCTCACCCAATCCGGCCGCGACCTCATCGAAGATCGTGCCGGTGCGTCCGAGGGGAACGTCCTGCACGAGCCGCGCGATGCGCGTCCCGGCTTGACGTTCGACCTGACCCGAATCGGGAGGCAGCTCACCGACGATCAACTTCATCAGCGTGGACTTGCCGGTCCCGTTGCGACCCAGCAACCCGACACGTTCCCCTCGCTCGATCTGCAGATTGACCTGATCCAACAACGGCGGGCTGACAAACCCAAACGACACGTCCCGAAAACTCAACAACGCCATGCGCGCTCCGCCTCAATACCCGTGACTCAAATGCGAGACCGATCCAACAGCAACTTGTCGATCTCAAGGGCGGGACTTGTACGTCAGTCACGTCGAGAACGAAAGTGGCTTCGGTCCCGACGTGGAGCTTCGCAGCAGTGCTGGCAGAAAGAGGGAGGGTAGAAAAATGAAAGGCAAGTTGCCTCAACAGGTCGTCCAGACCGACCCGTCGTGGATTTCATTTTTCTACCCTCCCTCTTTCTACCAGTCACGGTCACTCCGTTGGCGTCAGCGTCACCGACTTCACGTCCGCCAGCGCGGGAAGCGGGCGCGAGGCGGGCTTCATGGTGAGCCGCACCTCGCCCGCTGGCAGTTCGAGTTCGCCGAGGTCCGCCGACTGGTAGTCGTCCCAGCCTGAGGTCGCGGTCACCTTGTGGCGGAACGATTTTCCGGCCGCTTCGATGACGCACGTGTTCCCTGCGGCGGAGGCTTCGCAGGCCCATGTCCAACTCACCGCGTAGTGTCCTGCGCGGGGGACGTTGAATGTCCAGACGACCGTGTCGTCCGCGCTGCTCCACCAGCCGAGGTTCTTGTGTTTCTCTTCGATCACAATCGTGGGGCCGTAGATTTCGGCGGTGAACGGCGTGAGCGTGATCGAACCGTCGGCGTTCGGCCTCACGACGGTCGGCTCGTTGCCGGGGAACGTCTTTCGCGCCGGAAGCGGGACGTTGTTGCGGATGTAAGCGATGAGTGCCGCCGCGTCGGTCGGGCTGACTTCGCGTTCGAGTCCCTCGGGCATGAGCGACTTCGTGCTGCCCTGCAACTCGTCGAGTTCGTTGCGGAGCAGTGTCGTCTCCTTCGCCTCGGCCGCGCGCAGCGTGAAGCTGCTCGCCGTTTCATTGGCCAAGATGCCAGTGTGCGTGACGCCCGACTTCGTAACCGCCGTGAACGTCACGAACTTCGTCTCGACCGCCCGGTTCGGATCGAGGATTGCCGTGAGCATCGCTTCCGGCGACTTGTCGGTCAGCGACGCCAGGTCCGGACCGACGACATGCCCCACGCTGCCAAGCTTGTGGCACTGCGCACACCGCTTTGCGAACAGTTGGCTGCCGTGCTGAACGTCTCCCCCCGCGCGCACGGTCGGCAGATAGTCGGCCACCAATTTCGCGCGATCGGTGTTCGGATCGACCGCCAGAATTTTGGCCGCTCGCTCGCGCACGGTCTTCGACTTGTGATCGAGCAATCGCTGACGGCTCGCCGGGTCGAGGTCCGTCGGCGCGAGTTTTTTTGATTCCAGCGCGGCCAGCAATTCATCTCGCCACGCATCGCGACTAAGCAACACTGAACAGGCTTCGGCGCGCAGGCCCGGCGCAAGTGAGCGGTAGGCGTCGAGAACCTTGTTTGCGGCGAGTGGATCGTTCATGCGACCGAAGGTTGTCAGCGCGGCCGACTGCACTTCGGGAGGCTGCTGCGGTGCGAGAAGGTCGGCGAGAAAAACCAACTCACGCGACCGATCGTCTGAGGCACCGAGGATTCTGACGGCGGCGACGCGATCCGACACGAGTGCATCTGAAGTCATCGCCAGTTTCCGCGCGGCGACTAACAGAGCGCCGATTCGCTCCGGCAACTTGACCGCGTCGGAACTGCCGAGCAGAGGAAGGGCCTCACCGCGCCGCTCGACCGAGATCGAATACTGTTCGAATGCCGAAAATTGCCAGCGGGAAAATGTGCCGTCGGGCCACGGTTCCGTCACACGCATCAGAAGTGAAACCACGGCCGCGTCACTCTTGAAGGCGGTCGCCTGGGGCAGCAACTGCTGCAACAAGCCGGTTTGATCTCCCCCGTTCTGCATCGCCTCGGCCATCACCGCGCCGAGGTTGTCGGCCCGCAGCGAACTCAGCACCGCCGCCGTCATCCACGGCTGGCCATTCGCCTTCGCCGCCAGCTTCCCGAGCGCAACGTCCGCCTGAGTGTGCTTGATCTCACCGAGCGTGGAGGCCAGTTGCAGCCGCACCTGCGAATCGGCGTCATCCACCAACCTGGCCAGCGGCTCAATGAGGTCTCCTTTGGGAAGACCGGCCTGCTCGCACAACCGCACCGCATGACGACGAACTCCGGGATGAGGATCGTTCAACGCCGCAACAACAACCTGCACGGTCAGACCATCCTTCAACCCATCGAGCGTGCAGAGAGCGTGCAGCCGGGCGAGCGCCGATTTGTGGTGAGCCAAGTCCCGGAGGGACGACCGAGTAAAGCCTGGGGCGTCAGCCCCAGGTTCGGATCGTTGAGACGGTTCGTTAGCCCCGGAGGGGCGATCTCGGTTTGGTGCGCCATGGCTAGGTCGCCCCTCCGGGGCTGGTGATGTTCCTACTAAGGAACCTGGGGCTGACGCCCCAGGCTTTACTCGGCCGCCGCTCTGCGGCTCAATGGCGGTTTGTCCGTGCATCGCCATCCGCCTCAGCAACGGCACCGCCGCCGGATCGGCTCGGTCGATGAGCAACTGCTGCGCGAGATCGCGTTGCCAACCGTTCGAGCTGTCCAGCGCAGCGACCAGTTCGGCGGTCGTCAGCTTGTCGAGACGCGGCACGGCGCGAAGCTTCGTCCCGACCGGAGCGACGCGCCAGAGGCGGCCCTTGTCGTGACCGGCCCGCAGGTCGAGCTTTTTCTGCCATTCAATCGGGATCCACTGCGGATGCTCGATGACGAGGCGATACATATCCGCGACATAGAGCGCTCCGTCCGGCCCGGTCTTCAACTGAGTCGGTCGGAACCAGTTGTCGGTCGATGACAGGAACTCGGACTGCTCCTCACCGGCCGCGCGCTGGCTGGTGAAGCTCAACCCGTCAGGCCGCATGATTTCGCGATGGACCAGATTGTGGACCGGTTCGCTGATGAAGATTTGGCTGAGGGCAAAGGGCTGAGGGCCAAGCGACAGAGAAGAATCATTCCGCGCCTTTCCGTCCTCCGCCCCTCGCCCCTCAGCCCTTACCCCTTGTCCCAGCACCTCATCCCGATACACCATCGACGAACAGGCCGACGTGAAGCGGTTCGCCGTGTGAAAGTCGTTGAACCGCGTGAGCGTTCGGCTGGCGGGAAAGACCGGCGCGGCTCCCGGTGCGACCGAGACATCCTTCTGCGGATTGGGTGCGGCGAGGTGCGGGTTGCGGCGGAGATAGTGATCGTCGAGGACGTAGTGGTACATCGGGCGGCTGTTGTTGTTGCCGAACCAATCGCCCCAGTCATCACGATTGCGGCCGAACTGAGACTGGCCGCTGACGGCTTCGATCTCACCCGTGTCCGGCCGGATGCGGATGTCTCGGCCGCGAATGTCGATCTTTCTCCCCTCGCCCCCTTGGGGAGAGGGGCCGGGGGTGAGGGGAGATCCACCATCGACACCCTTCTCAATTGCCGAGTTGAGTGAGCCAACCACAGTCACCGTCCCTCCGCTGTCTCCATTCGCCAGATACAGCCAGTTATCCAACCCACGCGAAAAGCCGTTTGCTCGATGCTGCTGATTACCTTCCGCGAAGCCGGTGAAGAGAACCTTCTTCACATCGGCCTTGCCGTCGCCATCGGTGTCCTCGGCATAGAAGATGTCCGGCGCGGCCGACACGAGGACTCCCTTCTTCCAGGCGATGACGCCATTCGGAAACGGCACGCCTTCAAGGAACAGCGTCGTCTTGTCGTACTGGCCGTCGCCGTCTGTGTCTTCGAGGAAGCGAATGCGGCCCGCGCGTTTGGTCTTCGCTGGCTTTGTTCCCTCCCCTCGGCGGGGAGGGTTAGGGAGGGGGGCTGTTTTCGAGTCATTGCCTGCCCCTTCATCGCCCCCCCTCCCCGGCCCTCCCCGCCGAGGGGAGGGAGGGAGAGTGGGATCAGGTTCATCGTCGGGCACCCCGTTCGGATAGTCAGCCATCTCGGCGATCCACAGTTTGCCGTCCGGTCCCCAATCGAAGGCGACCGGGTCCATCGTCAGCGGCTCGTGCGCGACGAGGTCCACTCGATAACCGGGCGCGACGCGCATCGACTGCTTCGCCGCCTCGGGCGACTTCGCGTCCGGCAGCCGATCCCCGAGCAACTTGTCGAACGCCACCCGCATGATGAAATCGGGCAGTCCATCCGTGTCCTCGTTGATCCAGCACAGATGCCGATCCCTCACGAAGAACCCGTTGTTGGAACCGTCCAGGCGCACGATAGGCGGAAGATCGACGTCTGTTCGCGTCTGCTCGCCACGTTTGACGTTGAGGAGCTCGATGCTCCAGCCCTTCTCCTTCGACTCAAACAGCCACGCACCGTATCGGTCGTAATTCGAGAACACGATGTCTTCGAAGCCGTCTTCGTTAAGGTCGACAAACCCCGGGGCATCAGCGATGCGAAGCTTGCCGCCGCTGTCAAACGGCAATTGAAACGGCATCACCCTCCACACCTCGCGATTTGCGATCCAGGTGGATACGAACGAGTCGCCTGTATGTGGGCGCAGAGGCAGCGCCACCTGGATCCGCGACTCAGATTCGCGCCGGGGCACTGCCGTTGATTGGAGTGACCACTGAATGACCTCACAGACACCGTCATGGTCGATATCTCGAATGGAAACCGCGTTTCCAGTGAACCGAGTTGCCATCGTCAGGAAACCGAAACACTGGATTCCTCCAATTGGAGGCGCGAGTTTCGGCAGGGTCCTGTTCGTCCGCACGAGTTCCCACTTGTCGCGACGCAACCGCCACTCGCCAGAGAGATCGCCTTGGAGCGAGAACACTGACGCCTCACTGGCGGTATCCCAGACTCCGAATGTGGGAGCCGGCAGTGCGCCCTTCGGCACAAGTGAGATTGGAAACGTGCTCGCGGCAAACTTACGCTCCGCAGGGCGCCAGAGATACGAACTTCGCATCTCAGCATTCGCCACAACCGTGTCTTGAATACCGTCACTGTCGATATCGAGGACACGAACTCCGTTGTCGTTTCCGTTGGTATTACGAAGTCCGCAGCCTCCCAAAACATTCTTGTTCAACCGCTCAACGCACTCTTTGAACGTGAGGAACTTCACCTTCCTGCCGTGCCTGGCGACGGCGTGGTCGATCAGTTCGACGACTTGTTCGGCCTTGATCCAGCCGTGGGGATGGAAGACGAGGTTGAACACGCCCTGCTTGAGGACCGTGATGTCGAGGGCCGCCTTCAGATCGCGGATCGTGTCCGGGTTGTTGGGCTTGTGGAGATGCTGAGCCTCCCAGTCGCTGGGGACCATGCAGGGGAACTCCCAGCACAGCCGCTGGATCACGTAGGGATACGGGTAGTTCTCGATCGTGTTGACGAACTGGTTGTGGACGACTCCGCCGTGGCTGAACCCGCGCGGGATGTATTTGCGGAATTTCTCCCGGCCGTCGGGATCGGTCACGAGTTCCCTCGGAATGCTCGGATCGTCGGCCGTGTAGAGATTGAAGACCGACGAATCGAGTTGCAGGAAGTTTCCACCCGGCGTCGTCTTGTTGAAGATCTCGGAGTAGAACCGCGGACTGACGGTGTTCAGCGAATCACAGCACGGCATCCGAAACGCGACCGGCTTGTTGTTGGGAATCGACGCCATCAGGTCGACGCACTTGTCGTAGGTGGCCTTCGCACGGCTCAGGCCGGTTGATGGTCGAGGGTTGATCGTTGATGGTGAAGCAGGATCAGCGGCCCCGTCTTTCTGACCATCAACCCTCAACCCTCGACCATCAACCCCGCTTCCTCCCGCCAACAGCGGGCACGGATGATCGGCCGTGTGACATTCGAGGCTCAGTCCCTCTTGCAGCCACGCTTGAAGCTGGGGATCGTCCGGCTTGACCGAGTTGGTCATGATGCTGACCGGCGCGCGGCCGTCAATCTGTTTGAGCCGCTGCAAGATCGGACGCAGATACGCCTCGTACTTGGCCGGGTCGCGCATGTCGTCGATGGCGAACGTCACCACGCACTCGACGCCCTCTTCGCCGACCCACTGCGGCGTGATGAGCTTGGGAAAGTCCTTGTGCGGATACCAGACCTCGTTCGAGTCGAGATACGACAGCCGGTTGCCGTCGCCGGCTAGGACCAGGACGTTGGCCACGAAAAACGCCAGAAGCGCGAACAGGTAACGCATGAGAAGGCTCCCGCAGGGAATGGCGTCGGATTGTGAAAGGCATCGCACGCGGGCATCATGCCGAGCGGTTTCATGTGCATCAACGAGGCCCAGAGTTTTGACCACGGATTACACGGATGGGCACAGATAAGACAAGAGGCAGAATGGCTGGCTGAATTGATTCTTATCTGTGCCCATCCGTGCCATCTGTGGTTAATCCTCCTCTGCATCTCTTCAAACCATGAGCATTCTCGGTCTCGACATTGGCGGCGCGAACATCAAGGCGGCGGATGAAGCCGGGCGGACGGTGAGTCGTCCGTTTGCGATGTGGAAGTATCCCGAGCGGCTGGCCGACGAGTTGGCCTCGATCCTGCGCGGGTTCCCTCAGACCGAGCGCATTGCCGTAACAATGACCGCCGAGTTGGCTGACTGCTTCGCGACGAAGAGTGAAGGGGTGCGGTTCATTCTTGAGGCGGTGGTGGCGAGTGCGGGTTCGGCATCGGTCGCAGTTTGGACAACAGCAGGTCGGTTTGTGTCGGCGAGTGAAGCGGCCTTGCGCCCGATGGCGGTGGCGGCGGCGAACTGGCATGCGCTGGCGACGTGGTGTGGACAGAGGGCGAACGTCAAACGAGAGCCAAGCGAAAGAAAAGCCCCCCTCACCCTAACCCTCTTCCCCGAAGACGGGGGCGAGGGGACAAGGCGGAAGACTTGTGGAGACGACGCCGTCATTGGTCCGGCTCTCGGCCCTCGACCATCGGCATTTGACTCTTCCTGCTCGTCGCTGCTCATCGACATCGGGACGACGACGACGGACATCATTCCGCTCGTGGGTGGCCGACCCGTGGCGCGCGGACTGACGGATGTGGCCCGGCTGCAAACGGGAGAGCTGTCGTACTCGGGAGTGAAGCGGACGCCGGTCTTCGCGTTGGCTCACAGCATTCCGTTTCGAGACGGCTACTGTCCGCTGGCGGCCGAGTTGTTTGCGACGACACTCGATGTGTATTTGTTGCTCGGTGACATTGCCGAGGACGCGGATGACCTAGAGACGGCGAACGGCAAGCCGGCGACAACGGCTGCCGCGCATGATCGGCTCGCGCGGTGCCTGTGCTGCGACCGCGATGAGGTCTCGTTGGACGAGGCCGTTCAGATCGCGAGGTTCCTGGCTGACGTGCAGCGTCAGCGGTTGGCCGGGTCACTCGAACGAGTGGTCTCGCGTTTCGAGGCACCGATCGAGACCGTCATCGTGTCGGGATCGGGTTCATTCCTCGCGCGGCGGCTGGTCGCGGAGAACCGTCGCACGGCCACCGCGAGAATCGTGTCGCTCGACGATCAACTCTCACCCGGCATAGCAGAAGCGGCGTGTGCGTATGCGGTGGCGAAGCTGTTGGCAGGCACGTTGTAGGATGGGCACTCTTGCCCGTCTTGTCTTCGACGCCGTCCTTTCGCCGAGGAATCCGGACGGGGCAGGAGTGCCCAGCCTACACAGGCGGCAACGCTTGGTCGTACAGCAACGCGGCCACTTGGACGGCGTCTCGCACGGTGGGGAGTTCGGAAGAGTGGCCACGTAACGAGGCGACGAGTGCATCGCCGAACGGGTCGTTCGATGTTGGTGAAGGCGGCAGCGGTTCATCGACGATCTCACCGTCGGCTGTCTGCGTGTAGAGGCGTCCGTTGCGATAGGCTCCCTCGGTCCCTTCCAGCAACCAGCCCGAACGGAACCCGAGTAGCGAGCACGTTTGAATCTCGATGATGGCGGAGATGTTCTCGGCGAACTCGAAACTGGCGATGAACCCTGCGCTGTGATCTAGGACCGAAGGAAAGTGACGCCAGGCAGCAGGCACACTCAAAATTGGCTGGCGCGAACCGGACAGCCCGATCAACTGCAACATTTGGTCCAGCACCGGCGGGCCGAGTTCCTTCGCCACTCCGCGTGAGAAAGTTTCATTCGGCAGGCGGCAATCGTGGACGGAGTATCGCAGACGGAGTAGTTGGCCGAGTCGGCCGCTCTTCAATGCGGCTCTCGCTTGTAAAAAGTCGCCGTCCCAGCGGCGCGGTTCATAGATGGCCGCGACTTGATCGCAATCGCGCGCGACATTCACGAGGCGATTCAACTCTTCGACAGACAGCGATTGCGGAGCTTCGACGATGATCGACTTCGCGCGGGCCAACGCTTCGATCATCCAGTCCGCTGGCGAACCGGATGCGAAGTAAACCACGCGAGGTTCGGGAGCCTTCAGCACGTCGAACGGCATCAGATATTGCAAGCACTGGGGTGGCGTGACACCCGTGAGTTGCCACCGCTCATCCATTCCGCGCTCGTCATCGGCCCAGCGTGCAACGAGGCGCAGATCACTGTGCAGCGAGAGCCGTTCGCAACAGAAGCGGCTCGCAGCGGAGCAGCCAATCATTCCCACACCGAACGGTTCAGCAGCGTTCGTCATCTGACGGAAGCTCCGCTCACGAGGCTTTCAGCAGGCCGCTGACCTTCAGCTTCAACTTGCCCGTACATTTCGTGCCGGGAGGGAAATTCACCTTCAGTAGCAACACGCCGTCCTGCTTCGGTGTCCATTCGTGTTCGGTCTTCACCGCGAACGGTGGCGGTCGGTTAGGGTTGCCGTTGTTGTTGCGATTGGGCTGCGGATTGGCGGGCATGACCACGCCCATCAAGGTTCCGAGCGGGACTCCCGCAATCATGTCGTTGGCGGGGTCTTGTGATGGCACGCCCTCGGCCGTCAGCTTGCCAGCGGCGTCAAACTTGTAGTCGCCCTCGGCCGTGATTCGCGCCAGTTTGCCTCCGGTCACGGCACCGACCTGCACCCAGCCCTTGCTCACGTCCAATTCAAAATCGAACTCACTCTGATTGAGGATTTGGTCGTTGAGCGAGTCGATCTTCTTCTGGATGGAGTCGTTCTTCGGGTCGAGCTTCAGCAAGACTTCGAGCAACAACTTGGCACGATCCGGCTGACCGGCCTCTTCAAAGTCGCGGATCAATGTGGCCGTGTCTTTGATGAACGACTTCTGCACGTCTTCCATGCGCACGTCGAGCTTCTTCATCTCACCGGGACTGACCGCCTTGGTGCGCGGGGTCTTCGACTTGCCCGTCTGAGCCAGCACAAACGGTCCCCCAACAAAGCCTGCGGCCACGAGGGCAACCATGATCGCCACGGCGACGACCGCTCGTACCAAACTCGGTCGAGTCCGAGACCACGTTGTCCGACTTGCGCGTTGAGCCACGATGAATTCCTTCGAGCGTGTAAAGTGAAACGGCCTCACGAATGCAGGCCGCTGCCATTAGAGGCACTTGCACATCGGTTCGCAATCAGGGGGCGCAATCAGGGGTTCGTAATCGGGATGGTCCCAGCGGCGGAAGGCTCACTCAACAGCTCGCTGAAAAGGCCAACCCCTGCTGCGTGAGTTGAGAAGTTGCACATTTTCTGGAGTATTAGTGGCACCAAAGGTGTTGCCGTCTTTATGGCAATTGGGACGCGACCACTGGGCCTGCGACGCCATAACGCGATCGAATAGATCGCAAGACTTGCTCAAGGATTCAAAAGTGACGATCTCCCGAAAGGTTCTTCTGAGTTGCGCGATTGTTTGCGTGATCGTTGTCGCCGTTGGAGTTTACGCGGTCGTTCAAGGACGAACCATCCGTGCTCATCGAATGAAATATGAAAAGACACGTCGCAGTGTATCCATCCACAACAAAGACTAGATTCGCCAGTTCTCATACGACTATTCGATTATACCGCATGCGGCCCAGAGTGAGGCTTTTGAATCGTGATCGAGACCTACTGTAGTCTTGTCGCTCCGCCGACAAGACTCTCCGTCGGCGGAGCGACGGAGCTACAGTAAGAGCCTCATTTCTGACCGCGCGAGGTATATTCGGTGGGATCTACGGGGCCGTCGTCGCGCACGTTCGGCATCGGAGTCACGACGAGCCGTTCGTACACGAACGACAACCAGGTCGCGTCCATCGCCACGCCGGGCATCGAATCGCTGTCATACACCTCCGACGCGAACCACAAATCCGACCGGCGGGGTGCCTAGGGTCGGGTGCTTCACCCGCCCCCAGACGGGTGGCCCTGCTTTACATCCTTGGTAACACCGAACGTCGTGCCGCTGCTTGCCTGCCTTGAGGCAAGCAGTGCCGAGAAACCGTCAGCGTCCCGAAAAGCACTGCTTCTCCGAGGACTCCGAAGCAGTGGCACATCCACGATCTTCACCACCCCGCGAGCAGGGCCACCCGTCCGGAGAGCCGTAAAACGACGGTGTTGCTTTTTGGAAACGACCTCGATAGTGTCCCGTCGATCTATTCAGGTACGAGTCTCGATATTCTCTCCGAGGCCGCCGATGTTCGATCCGAATTCGCAAATCACTCCGCCGCGCAAGCTCGAAGCTCGAAGCTCGAAGCTCGAAGTGTTGCCCTGCGCTGATTGCGACACAGTGCCATCGTTCCCTGAACGTGGCAACTTGTTCCGCTCCATCTCGCAAGAAAACCTCGGCACTGGTTGCGTCGCCAACACGGATGGCATTTCAACGCGGCGCGGTGGGACGGGTGGCCCTGCTTTACATCCTTGGTAATACCGAACGTCGTGCCACTGCTTGCCTGCCTTGAGGCAAGCAGTGCCGAGAAACCGTCAGCGTCCCGAAAAGCACTGCTTCTCCGAAGACTCCGAAGCAGTGGCACATCCACGATCTTCACCACCCTGCGAGCAGGGCCACCCGTCCATCACTTCGCATCACTTCGCCTGTTTGGGGAGACTGGTCGAATGCTATTGCCGCCCGATTCATCTGGAAAATCCAACGACACACATTCGGCGGTGAGTCGCCGCGGCATAACACTCATAGAAGTGTTGATTGTACTTGCCATCGCTTCGCTTTTAATGGCACTATTGTTGCCAGCGATTTCATCTGCACGCGAAGCCGCCCGTCGTATATCGTGCCAGTCGAATCTGCGCCAGATTGGGGTTGGAATCGCTTCTTATGAAAGTGTTCACGGGGTCCTTCCAGACGGGCTTTTTTGGGCGTTCAGTTTACTGCCGCACATTGGCTTTGAAACTATTCATCGTAAGTATGATCAGGCAAGTGGGGGTGGCGCTGCCGCGACGCCACACATTGACAATCTTCGCATACCTCTTTACGTCTGCATCAGCGACCCGTCACAGGATCGATACGCAAACAGTTACATGGGTTGTTATGGGAGTGGTCTCATCGAGCATGGGTTTAACGGCGTTTTCAACCATTGGATAAACGGAAAACCAGAATACTATCCACAAGCCCCCGTCGCGATGCGTGATATAGTGGATGGAATAAGCAATACCGCTGCGGTCGGCGAGGTGCTGCACTCAGATGGTACTACGCACCGTCTCCGCACACGTTGGCAGCTTCCACGGTCATTTGCGGCTCCAAACGAACTCGATGCCTTGGCAGATTTTTGCGAATCCGTACCGGAAAATGCCACGGCACTTGGTTGGGTTGGAAGTGTTTCAGGACGAGGTGAACCGTGGTGGCTCGGCAACTACGGACAAGGTTTATACAACCACGTTCTGCCTCCTAATCGACCAAGTTGCAATAACGGGACAAACTTAGCCGGCGGTGCTCACACGGCGGGTAGCTATCATGGTGCTGGTGCCAACATACTTTTTGCCGATGGCCATGTAAAATACGAGTCTTCTAATATTGACCGGAAAGTTTGGAGGGAGATCGGTTCCAGAGTTGACCGTGTGGTTGGCCCCGATTTTCCATAGTAACTATGAGGGAGGAGTTTAGATAAAAACGATGAGCGTTGTGGCTGTATTGCTGGGGTATTGTCTGTTTGTGGCGCAGGCCGAAGCACAAACGTGGACAATGACAAATCCAACTGATAGCACGAGTCGAGGCAAGGGCTCGCGAGTGATCGGGCAGGGACTCGCACCCCTTGACGCCGACGGAGCCTTGTTCAAGTTTGGCAACATAGTTTCTGGGCCAATGGGCGCATTGACATTTATCGGTGAGAATGAAGTTGCAGTGACGATTGAGCCAATCATGATGATGCCGAATGGAGGAGCGTGGAGTACGCCTACTGATGAATTGAAGGCTCCGAACGGCGGATGGAATGTCAGCCCCTTGGCACCGGGAATGCTGGGAATGGCGGCAATGAGGACGGGAGATCATTATGCGTGGATAGAAGTAAACAACACCTCACCGGTAAGCACCTATAAACATCAAGTTTATCCGTGACGGGTGTGCGTTGATTGTACAATCACCTCGATTGACGGATTCAACACTGCGGAACTATCATTCGGCGTTGATTGTGGTGCGTATCCCTGTGATGCTGGCATTTGATCGTCTGCGAACTGCGTCTATGAGAAGTAATCTCATAGACGCAGTTCATTCTTCTCGTAAAGGCTTGGTCATGTACTCGAGTATCGCACGACGGATAAGTGGACTCACGACTGAGGTCACGGCACTGAAGTGTGACCTGCAATCGGTCGGACTTGCGATCGTGTTCGTAATAGGGTGTGGCCAAACTGGACCTTTGGCACCACCCCCGAAGACTGGTTACCACACCAAAATGCAGACGTATGTGAAGTCACTTACGCCGAACATTCCGGTTGTAAATTTGAAAGAGTGCGTTTTTAGTAACGAAGACACGCTGGTTCAGAAAATGAATTTACCGCAATTGATTCAGTCAGGAACAACATATGGATTTATCGGTACGGTGGTTCATCCTGACAAAAGAATGATTGGTGGATCGGTGATCGGCACACTCGTGTCAATTGATCAGAATGGTGCAGAGATGATAGTCGATCAGTGTTCGGGCAATTGCAAAGGGGTGAACGGACGGCTCAAATTCGAATTTGAGTTTCGTTTCATAAAAGGGCCGTCGCGTGACCATAAGTTTCGCGTTGTCTATCACGGGTTTCGCCCTGGCCAAGATGCGAATGGTCCGATCCAGAGTTGGGCGGTTCCTTTTGCCGAACATTCCGTCGAAATTGAGGACAAGAAATAATCTCGAAGGGAAGTCTGCATCTGATGGGAGCAAGAGGACGGGTGGGGCGGGATGGCACTGATTGAACGGAGAAGCCAAGGCAGGCGTGCCACTGCTCCGGAGTCAGCGGAGAAGCAGTGTGGAGGCGAGAAAATGTCGCGAAGAGCACTGCTTCTCCGAGGACTCCGAAGCAGTGGCACATCCACGATCTTCACCACCCTGCGAGCAGGGCCACCCGTCCTAGTTTGTCGAGGCATACAGTTTTTGAAATGCCCCCTGAGCCCCCCCCCCATGTTGGCGAGTTGTATATGTTTGCGATATTAGCTAATGCATTAATTATATTTGTAGGGCAGTTCGCTTCTTACCTGTGGTGGAAGTCTTACCTTCGCTCAGTGCCAAAGTGCTGCCCTGAGTGCAGTGAAGCACTTCCTGCGTTTCACTATCCATTCAAAAAAACAAAGACATTTGGGGGGGTGGGGGTTCTCTGCCCAAACTGTAATTGCGAAGTGGGAATGGATGGCCGCAAGGTTCCACCAAATACCCCTGCGATAAAACATGCGTTCCCGTATGGGCAGGTGGCCATGTGTGCCTGCGCACTGATCTCCTGCCTCGCGTTTGTGCGGGGAGTGACTCAATTCGCCAAAATTCCGATTCAAACTCCAGTGCCAGAGTCAATAAGGAAGCTTGAGCCGTTGGTTCGACCTCCACGCGCCGCAATTGACCCGGCCACCGGTTGGGTGATTCCAGCGGGAACGACAGTGGAAGAAATGAAGGCGAAGATTGATGAACTGCGTGGTAATCGCAACGACTCTGATTGATCTTGGGTATTTGCGATTCAGAGTTGATGGTTTAGGTAAAGTCACGTAGGGTGCGTGGAGTCTTCGGAACGCACCATTTTCGTCGGCAATCAGGTTCGTTCCGAAATCGCCACGCACCGTACATCGCATCAATAGAACGTGGTTAGGGAAATCTCAGTCTCTCTCAGGAGTTAAAAATCATGTCGGACAATCGAGTCGATGGTGTGTTGTCTGCGGCGGATGCTCAGGCGGTGTTGGGGGCGATTCAGGTGATTCGGGACAAGCTGCCGTTTTTGATTGATCTCAGTCCGGACGAGAAACGGAGTCTGCCGGCGTTGGGGGAGGCGAGTCGCGGGTTCGTGGCCAAGGCGCTGGAGGGGGCGCGGCAGACACCGGGGTTCCTGCCGCAGGCGTTCGATTTGGCGGCCGCGCAGCGCGACTTGGTTCTGTTCGATGCGCTGTTGCCGATCTCGCTGGCCCTGGCGCAGGTGAGCGAACTCGTCCAGGACACGGTCCATGCGGCGGGGGGCGAAGCCTACAACGACGCGCGGTTGATCTATCAGTTCGCCAAGAACGCGCCGCCCGCGCTGGGCTTGAACCAGTTCGTCAAGGACTTGGCCGCCCGCTTCGCCCGCCGGACGACACAGCCGACCACACCCAATCCGCCCGCGACCGGCGGCAATCCCTGATCGAGATTCCCGCGAGAATTCACCGCAGACCTTTGGAGTGTTCCGTCCAGTCGAGATACTCCCAAAGTTGGCGGATTCGCCACCGGTGAAAACTTGACCCAACTGCAACACATTTCCAACACGAAGGTGTCCAATCCGCACTCGCCCGGATTATTCATGGCTTCCTCGTGCCGGAAGCATTCCGCCGCACAGTAACCCGCAGCGTAAGCGAGGGCGAACCCTGACGACGCCCTCGCTTACGCTGCGGGTTACGAGCTGACCGTGAATAATCCGGGCTCGCGCGATTCGCGACCTTGTGGCCGGGGTCGCCGACCTCGGCCTCGATGTTTTGAACTTCTCGCTCAAGATGTTCCACTCCGGCATCGAGGTTTCGCACCGTGAAAGGGAGCCGTTGGACCCGAACCGCCGAGGCTTTCGATCCCGCAGGCGAGATTCCCGACCTCAAGGTCGAAGTCTGGAACCGCGCCTGCGAGGTTTCAGACCTCGGCTTCGCGGTCTCAGACCGGACGGTCGAGGTTTCGGAGGGCAGACATGATGTTCGTGACCAGAACTGCGGAGAGCAGAATTTCATCACAGTGATCGGCAACGGAAATTGCGCTGCGGGACAAGCTCCCCGCGAGATTGCTTGACCAATGGAACACGTCTTGAGTGACTCAAAGTTTTGCGGGCGGAGCTTGCGGATTTGGGAATGCACCGGCTGGGCGGAGCTTTGGAACTTGGAACCTGTCCAAGAACAAGTTCGTAGGATGGGTACTCTTGCCCGTCGTGTATTGGGCCACATTCATCGACGGGCAAGAGTGCCCATCCTACAAATCACGGTGTTGTTCTTGGACAGGTCCTTAGGCCGGATTATTCATGCCTCGGGGAGTTTCGATGACAGAGTGCGGGATTGAAGCCTGACGCGCAAGCGAAGGATCGGCTGAGACATCCCTTCGCTTGCGCGTCAGGCTTCAATGGGACCATGAATAATCCGGGTTAGGCGCAGCCATTGGAACAGGCGATTCGGTGTCGAGACGGTCACTCGTCTGTCAAAAGAAAGCGGCTCCGCCGCAAACTATACCTCTCGCGGCCATGAGTGAGATGTTTTAGGCGAGCCGTGGGCCGTAAGGCCACGGGTTTCTGGCCACGATCAAGAACCCGCAGCCTTACGGCA
>JAYVOX010000441.1:0-5371 GCA_043757695.1 Schlesneria sp. | reverse complement strand
GTGTGCCGTAAGGCCACGGGTTTCCTGCGGCGATTAAGAACCCGCAGCCTGACGGCGTGCGGCTCGCCTGGGCCTCAAATCAAGCCGCGCGAAGTCTACTGCCGAAGGAGTCGTATATGAGCAGCATCCGAACTTCCGATGGTTCACGAGTCTACAACCCGTTATTGCAGCCCGATCTCAAGCTGATGTTGTCTGAGAATGATGAGCCTGGTTTGCAGCAGTTCTGCGAAGTACTCAACCCGGTCATCGTTGCAGAAGTGCTACTGGGGCTGGAGCCATCTGACGCTTGGCGAGTTCTGTCGTCCACTGACATCGAGCGTCAGGCGGATATCTTCGAGTTGATCGAGCCGTCTCAGCAAATCGATTTGGTGGCGTCGATCGACCGACAGCATCTCTCGCAACTGGTCGAGGCGATGTCTCCCGACGATCGCGTGGGCCTACTCGAACATATGGAAGAGGAACAACTCGAAGCCCTGCTGCCTCTGATCGCTCAAGCCGAGCGTGACGAAATTCGGAAGATGCTGTCGTATCCGGACAACTCCGCCGGTTCGATCATGACAACCGAGTATGCCTCGCTCCCGGAGAATATCTCCGTAGGGGAGGCGCTCAGTCGGCTGAGGCAACAGGCCCCGGATCGAGAGACAATTTATTATGTCTTCGTCGTCGATGAAGCTCGTCACCTCCACGGCGTCATTACGCTGCGCGAACTGATTCTCGCTCGTCCGGGTATCGCTCTGGCTGACGTAATGCGGCGCGACCTGATCTCCGCGAATGTCGAGGACGATCAGGAGGTCGTCGCGAAATTGATTGCCCGGTTCGACCTGTTGGCTTTGCCGGTTCTGGATGAACAGAGCCGACTGGTTGGAATCATCACGCATGACGACGTACTCGACATCGTGCAAGAAGAAGCGATCGAGGACGCCTATCGCCAGTCAGCCATTCAACCGTTGGAACACAGTTACCTTTCGACGCCACTGCTGACGATTGCTTGGAAGCGTGGAGTCTGGTTACTCGTGCTCTCCGTGATGGCACTCGGGACCGCAACTGCAGTCCGAGCATTCAGCGGTGCGGAGCCCGAAAATCACGGTACTTCCCACTCCAAGTGGTTGGATTGGTTTCTGCCGCTGGTGCTGGCGAGTGGCGGCAACACGGGATCGCAATCGGCAACCTTGGTCATTCGTACGATGGCGACGGCCGCTCTGAGCCGCCGCGACATGTTGAAGATCGCCTATCGCGAACTGTTGACCGGTGCGATCCTCGGCCTTGGCTTGGCGGTCTTTTCTTGGGGAGCCTTGCAACTCCTATTCGGTCGAGACTGGATGCAGGCCGGAGTTGTCGGTTTGACGATCTCGCTCGTGGTGACAATGGGCAGCGTGACTGGATCATTATTGCCGATGTTCTTCGAGTGGCTCGGCATGGATCCCGCCATCATGTCGAATCCCCTGATCTCATCGCTGAGCGACATCCTCGGCGTGGTGATTTACTTCTCCGTGGCGATGGCTCTGTTGTGATCCTCTGGTTCGCTCGTAGTGCCCAGCGCGTGAGCGGTCTTGACCCATTTCCGATGGCCTGACTATACCGGCGTAGCCTGAAGTGAGTTGTTGAGTCGCAATGCAGCCAGCATTACGACTCAACGTGGAAGCGTTTCAATCACGGCCGCGCGCAGTCGATTCTCACGTCAAGAGTTCCACGGCTTCGCGTCTGTGCTCCGAGCGGCTTTCCGAGAAGGTCATCTGGCCCGTCTAAGGATTCGCACATCAATAAGTCGCAGTGGTTCGGACTGAAGTCTCACAACTTCAGCTACTCCAGTTATTTCTGCGCGAGTCCTAACAGCCTGTTGAAAAAGGGGTCTGGCTCTGCGGCACTTAAATTGTCACCGCAGTTTTCGGTGCCTCCAAAGTTCCAGACCGCTTTTTCAACAGGCTGCTAAGTTATTGGCTACCAATTGCAGTCGCGGCTTGGCGGGAGCCTCGCCCTCCCTTTTCCAATAGCCGCTCAGAGGTTTTAGACTCTTGACGGAAGGAGCCAGATCGAGATGTCACAGCCGTTGGATGATGCTGCGTCAGACAGCTTGCCGTCCTTTTGGGATCACTTGGGTGAAGCGCCGCAGCCGGAAGAGGCCGATTGGTCGGGCGATGAACTCGAACAGGCTTACTTGCGAGCCATCGAAGTTCTCGAAGCTTCGGATGCGGAGTTGCCAGATGTTGATGCGAGCGAGACTGAACCGGCGGACGATGACTCATTGAATAGCACGCTCACAACGGTAGCTCTCTCCGATCCGCTGGTTGGTCACGACCACATCGGTATCACCGAGCCAGTCGTCTCCCTGGCCGGGCGTGTCGAAGCTGCCAGGGAACTGCAGCAACTTGCCACTCGCCGAGTGACTGCATCTGCCGAGCAACCGTTCGCAGTTCAACCGCGTCAGATTTTGGAAGCCTTACTGTTCGTCGGCGGCGGCGCGTTGACCGCAAAAAAAATGAGTGGTGTGTTGCGCGGCGAATTCTCAATCGAGTACATCGAACGCGAGTTGGATGAGTTGAACAGGCTCTACGCTGCGGAAGGTCGTCCCTATGAGATTCGACTCGGCGAAGGGGGCTATCGACTGGTGTTGCGCGGTGACTATGAACGCATCCGCAGCAAGGTCTACGGGCAGGGGCCGAAGGAAGTTCGGCTGTCGCAGGAGGCGATTGAAGTCTTGGCCATTGTGGCCTACCAACAGCCGATCTCCGACAGCGAGGTTTCAGAGCTTGGTAAGCCCGGCTGCGGCGCGATTCTCAGGCAACTTCTGCGACGTGAGTTGATCGCAGTCCAACGGCAACCGGACAAACCGCGTGACGTGGCCTATCAAACGACGACGCGGTTCTTGTCGCTGTTCGGCATCCGCAGCTTGGACGAACTGCCGCGCCACGAACAGGTCGGCTACAAGTAGGCTTGAGATCGCTCTCAATCCCACTCGCAACTTAGGATCGGCGCATCAACAACTGACGGCACCCGGCTCACCAAATCCCGACAGTTGTTGATGCGCCGGTCCTTAGCATTTAGCGGTGAGGAGTACGCAGTGGCCAGGAACCACGGCAACCTCAGAAACCCTCGGGGGCGTTCGGCGCATTCGGATTCGGTGGCGCAACAGGTCCAGGCGCGACGGACTGAGTCTTGGCGACAGGCCTGTTCGCTGGCAGCGCGGCATTCCCTTCCAGTCGTTCACGACGCATGGCATATCGGATCGGGAATGATGGCCAGACCGTGTTGGGATAAGCGGCAGCCTTATCACCTAATCGCTCGTACCGCCCATCAAATGCATGAGAAACCAGTTGTTTCGTGTCACGATCCTGAAAGAGAATTCGTCGATAGGGCTTCTCGGTCACGTACTGCATGAACCCCAGCCACTGGCGATCTGGTGCCATACCGAAGAAGTTGGCTCGCTCCGGCTTGAAGCCGAGGAACTCTCGGGATAGCGGAGCGGTGTGCAGAGCCATCAGCAGGAATGCCATCGTCAGATAGCCAGTCGCGGCACCAAACAGCCATTTACCGGCGATATCCAAGGTGGAAGGCAAGCTGATGTAAACTTGAACGAGATATTCCGACGCTAATCGCAGGGCAAACACACCTCCGATGAACAGCCCGACCAGAGCAATCACATCCATATAGTGTCTGTATTGAGGGGCCAACCCTTCCAGCATTGCCGTGACTTGCTCGAAGAAGTTTGTGGCAATGAGTGCCGAGAGCAACACACACAGAAACGTATGAACGGCACCCCACGCTCCCTCGTTGGAAACGAAGTACACCGTGGCACCAAATACAGCGAGGCACAGGATGTCGATCATGGAATCTCACTCTCAGGGGAGAGGTTTCAATGGGAGAGCGTTTTAGTACCAACCCGCTTCGGAGCGAGAGCCGCGTGGCTTCGTCATCACTTCACGGCCTTGAGCAGTTCTTCGATCGAGGTCGTTCCCTTCACGACCAGTCGCAGCCCCTCTTCCTTCATGTAGAGCATCCCGTTCTTACGGGCCTCCGCTTTGATGGCGGTCATGTTGGGGTTGTCACGAATCAGATCGCGCAGACGATCCGTGATGAGGAACAGCTCAAACAAGCCGACTCGTCCCGAGTAGCCCAGTCCATTACAGGAGGGGCACGTGGCTTCAGAGTTCGATGGCGGTCGATAAAACTTATCGACCTTGTCCGCAGGGAGGCCCGCTTTTTGAAGCAAGTCGGCCGACGGCTTGTACGCTTCCTTGCAATCGACGCAAAGCTTGCGGATCAGTCGCTGTCCCAGAATTGCTGAGATCGAACTGGAGAGCAGAAATGGTTCAACCCCCAAGTCGATCAGTCGGAACAGCGCCGCGATGGTGTCGTTGGCGTGCAGTGTGGAGAAGACCATGTGACCAGTATTGGCTGCTTGGCAGGCGATCTTGGCGGTCTCACCATCACGAATTTCGCCGACCATCACGATGTCCGGGTCTTGCCGCAACACGCTGCGCAGCGAGCCAGCAAACGTTTGACCGGCCTTCGTGTTGATCTCGATCTGGGTCACGCTGTTCATGCGGTACTCGACCGGGTCTTCGATGGTGATGATGTTGTTTTCGAGAGCGTCGATCTCTTGAAGACAGGCGTAAAGCGTGGTCGATTTACCGGCACCCGTGGGACCGCAGGTGATCATCATTCCGTGAGGCTGATGTGCCACGGCTTGAATTTGTTCGATCAACTGTTTGCGCATACCCAAGTCCGAGAGCGTCTTGGCCGTCGCTCCCTTGTCCAGAATACGGATGACCATCTTTTCGCCACCCTGCAAGCCTTGAGTTGCGACGCGGAAGTCGATCTCGCGGTTCTCCATCTCTGCGCGGAAGCTACCGTCTTGAGGCTTCCGTCGTTCCGTGATGTCCATCGCCGAGAGAACTTTGAAGATGTTGACGAGCGCGTCACCGGTACTTCGATCGAAGGGTTCCGACGGATACATGACTCCATCCACGCGCAGTCGCACCGATGTTTCATCCTCTTTGGGTTCGAGGTGAATGTCGGTCGTCCGCCGCAAAATGGCGTCATAGACCAGTTCCTTGGCGGCGAGATAGGCCGGCGAGCTTTCGACCTGACGCGAGCGATCCACTTCTCCTTTACCCTTGTTCGACCGACCAATCAGCCGAATCGGCGGACCAGAAATGGACTCGCGAGCTTCCTTCGTACCGACATGCAATCCGAGACGGGTCAGGATTCGCAGGCCCACTTTCCGGAGATGGCGGGGAGTCAGCACGCGCGCCGCTTCCGGAACGCGTTTGTTTCGCTCGACGACGAACAGTCCCATTGGAACGGCATAGCCCGCAGTCATCACGACAAACGCAAGACTGAAGCTTGGCAGGCAGAGTGACAAGACAAAGCC
>JAYVOX010000440.1:0-5371 GCA_043757695.1 Schlesneria sp. | reverse complement strand
CACGTTCCGCAGTCCGCTCGCCTGTTGAACGGCCCGCAACGAGGAGCAAATCGGATTGAATAAATAGAGCAGCACCAGCAGACAATATTGGTCGTAATGCAGCTCGCGATTCCCCGCCCGGTCGCGAGCACAGCCGTCTTCCCTGAGTCGTTTCAGCAGCGGCAACAACTGGTCGAAATACTTCAGCCCCACAATATCGGACTGCTTCAGCGGTCCCGCAGCGGACTGCTGTAAATCGGCATCAGGATCAGCATCAGGATCAGCATCAGGTGCGGCCGTACTTTCGCGGAGAGTCTCCATGACCGTAACATAGGCGACCTGATCTCAGGCGCAAAAAGCGTGCCGAACAGTGTTGCCCCTGTGGTGGACCAAAAGAAGATGCACGACGAAATGCAAAAGAGCTTTCAGATGGGGAAACCCGCTGGCACAGCCCCTGGCTCAGAAGCGGTCAAGACGCCCTGAATCAAACCGTTTCATTCTCTCAATCGCAGCATCCATTGAACGGCATCCGCGCTTTTCAATCGGTCCATTTATCCCCCGCTCGGTGGATCTTGGCCGGATTGATGGACGGAGAATTTCCGTCATGGAATGACTGAGCTATACCTCGCACGGCCACAACGGAGACGTTTAAATCGAGCCGTGTGCCGTGAGGCCAAGTGTTTCCTGCGGCGATCAAGAACCCGCAGCCTGACGGCATGCGGCTCGCCAGTGTCTCAGCTTTGGCCGCGTGAGGTAAATCCGCACTCCGGCCGTGCGATTCACTGATGGCTCAGAGAAGAGACCGCACGGCTGCAAAGCCGACCACGGATAAAGCGGAATTCCGGAGCGACTGCCATTCCACAGCAATGCGCAACTTCACTCTGCACGCCGGCTGAAAACGCGAACTGGCAATACGACCTACTGACCCTGAGCCAGCGCGGTCGTTTCCACTGGGGTCAGCGCTCGCCGGTACAGCCTCACGTCGCGCAGTCGGCCGTGGAAGAAGTCGTTGGGGCCAGAACCGATTCTCAACGGCTGGTCGTTCGAGAGATCGAAGTCCTCGGGATTGAAGTCGGTTGAACTGCTCTTGAGCTTGCCATCGACAAAGAGCAACAGCTTGCCGCCCGACTTCACAGCGGCCACGTGATGCCAGCCGATGGGGAACTCGTAATCCCACGTCGCGAGTTTGCCGACCTCACACGCCTGAACGTGCCCGCTGGGGAGCGTGCTGCAAAAAAGTTGGCCCTGGTACTCGACCATCGTCCACGCGCGGCGGTACTTCACGTCGGGAGTCGTGTCGAGTTGCGTGAGCCGCCGCCATGATGGCCGTGCCACGCTGTCCACACCGCCGTTGAGCAGGCCATTGAACTGATAGACCTCAGCCAGTGGCAGCGTCCCCGCCATCAGCCGCCCGTTGTGGACGAGCATCCCCATCACTTCAAGCTCTTCACCGAGTCGTCCCACATCGACCCACTTGAAGCTCGATGCTGTTTTCTCGCCCTTCACGTTTGCGGTCTCTTCGAGAAGATAGACCCGTCCGCTCCGCCACGTCCCCGCATACAACCGCCCCTGATAGACAGCGAACGAATACGTCTGCGTGTTCTCCGTTGCATCGCCCAGTTGCCCGAGGTCCGTCCACGTCTGGCCATCGAACCGATAGACATGCCCGCCGTCGTAGCTCGATGCGTACAGGTGCCCGTTGTAGACGGCCAGCGCCTCGACCCGCTTGCCATCCGGCACGCCGATGTCGCTCCACTTTTGATCCCGCTCGTACCGAAAGAATCCCGCCGGTTTGTAGAGCGATCCGGCATAGAGGCGACCATGATAGACGACCATTCCCGACACCGCCTCGGCGTGGGGAAGTTGCCCGCAGTCGATCCACGTCGATGTGCCATCGGCCTTCGTCCCGCCATACCGAAAGATTCGTCCGCCCAGATTCACATTGGGCGACTCCGCCAGCGAAGACCCCGCCACACGGTACTTCCCCGTGCCGACATACAGCCCTCCCTGGAACGCGGCCATCGCCGTGATCGCGTTGCTCGACGCAGGCGCTCCGAGATCAAGCCACGTCTGGCCGTGCGAGTACATGTAGACTCGCCCCGAATCGCCCACACCCGGCTCGCACGTCCCCGCAAACAACCGACCGTCATGCGCGACAAGGCCGAACGCCAACAGCGAGTTCCTTCCCGGCTGGCCGCAGTCCCGCCAGGCCGACACTCGATCATTGTCGATCCCAAACTGAAGCTGCCGCCAGTTCGCCTGATTGAACGTGACGCCGGTGTTCGTCTTCAAAGCCAAATGCCAACCGCGCCGCGTCGTCGAGTCGTACTGGCTGAAAATGTCTCCCGGCACATCGTCCGTTGAGTCATTCGCCCAGACCCACGCTGCCACCGAAAAGTCCCCGCGTCCCAGTTTCAGCTCCGGTCGAACACCCACTTCAAACGATGCCCGTCGCCCATCCAACACCGCCCCCGGCTCGTTCGCGTCCTTCGCCGAACTCGCACGCCAGACCACACCATTCCCCTTCGCATGGTGCCCGTGCCCCGAGACATCCTGCGCGTCTTTTACCAGCGGCCAGTGACCAATCAGCCCGCGAGACAGCTCAGTCTCTTGAGCCACCGCGATCGAAGCGAATCCCCCAACAAGCACGATGCTGAACATGAACACGGGCCACCGACGACTCATTCGAGCAACTCCCCAGACGATGTTCTTGAACTCTCGTTGTGTTTCCACTCTCGTTCCCAAGCTCCAGCTTGGGAACGGCTCCCCTGAAGCTCCAGCTTCACGAGTCACGACGCGGCACCAAACCCAACGCACCAAGCAGGAGCTTGGCCGAGTCCGTTCCCAAGCCGGAGCTTGGGAACGAGAGGCTACGAGAGGCTGTTGGAGCTTTCAGTACCGTGATTCGATGTCTCGCTCGCCATATTTGACACCGTTCGGCGTGAGCAGCTTCGCGTAGACATGCGGATCGATTCGGTCACTGAGGAACCGGCCCGAGCCGTCGCACAGGATGACGTTCACGCCTCCTTCGTGGTTGGAACTTGGACGAGCCCGCGTGCCGGTGGCCGCCTTGAGGTCGCTGTTGATCCGCCAATCTCTTGGCATGGAACTCGTGAGCGTGCCCCCATCGAACTGCGTGTTCAGCGGTCGCCCGACCGACTCGAAGAATGTCCCGCGACCGAAGGGCACACGGCCGCTGACCGTGTCAATCGGGAGGCCGAACGCGATGCGAGTCGCGTCGGTGTCCCACCAGTTCCCGGCCTGAAGGTTCTCGGACAGCATGAGTGTGTTCGTCGTCCCGTCACCGATCCCCACGTAATCGAGTGACGGCTGGAACGCCTCGCTCTTCCGCCAGAACACGCCGGTGGCCGCTGCCACTTCGATGTCGGCCGTTTCTCCGGCGACATCGTTGCCATCCCAACTCAACTGCTCAACTCGATGCAGCCCGTTGGGGTCGCCGTGATACAGGCTTCGCGGCAAAAAGCCAGCATTCACCACGTAGCTCAACCCGCCCGGCTGCCTGTCAGAATCTGTGTCTTGCGGGCAGGTATAACCCCTGAAGTAGATGCGCTCTGCCTCGCCGATCCGCAGCACGGCATCGGGTGCCTGCCCCGCTTCAACAACCGCATTGCGCTTGATGTTCTTCAACACGGCGAAACCATCAATCGCGGGCAGGATGAAAATCGGCCATCCACTGGCAAGCGTCCCTGTCGGAAGTGCATCCTTGTCCGGCTTGACCACGAGATTGTCGGCCAATGGTGGAAGATTCCCGTCGTTCGACGATGCAAAATTTTGCATCGCAATTCCAATCTGACGGATGTGGTTCAGGCACTCCATACGCCTCGGAACTCTTCTGGCCCGTTGAAAGCCGGGTGCAAGAAACGAGGCCAGCAGCGCCAGCAACCCCAGCAAAACCGCGACCTCGACGCGGCTGATGCCCCGGTTCCCAACATGGCGGTGAATTCGAGCGTGACGCATGGGACGGCCTCATCGAGTACAGGGCACAGCCTCAGTTGATGAGCGAACATTCATTTTGCTTCCAGCACCGACCGCCAGCGTTGCGGCATCGCGGTGAAGGCAGTTGAGTAGGTTTCTTCCAGCGGGACCATCACGCAGCCGTCGGGTTCCAGGAAGAGGGGCATCACGGGAAGCGGCCGTCCGACGGTGGTCGGCTCGACGTAGGCACGCGTGGCGAGGTCGCATTCATACGACGCGAAGACCAACAGTTCGCCCGGTGGTGGGACGAACGTCGTGCCGCCGATGTCCTCCCAGATCGCCGCGTGAACGCCATTCGGATCGCGCGGCGTCGGCGGGAAGGGATCGACGATCAGCAGATGAATGCCGCGTTGAAGCAGTTCGCACACCTTGCCGATCAGCTCATGAAACGGCTGCCAGCCGGACTTGTTTCCCGGCGAAACGATCTCAATCACTGCGACGACACGGTCCCCGGTGACGTGACGCACCACAACCGACTTCTTGCGGCGGGCATAAAACGCCTGTTCCGTCTCCTGCACAAATCGCGTTGTTGGTCGGGTGGCCAGAGCGGTTCCGCCACCTGTCGTTCCGTCGTCGCTGGTTTCGCCATCACCCTCGCCGACCTGAAGAGTCAACACATCGGGGCCGTATCGGCCTGTAATCTGCTCCGGCAACGAATAGTAGTCGTGGGGAAGCAGCCCCTGATTGAGGGCACGGGAAATCTCGGTCAGCCAGTCATGATGAAAGGCGTGATAAATCCCGGCTTCAACCTTGGTCCAATCATGCATGGGCATAAGAGACTCTCCCGAGACATCTGTTCGTCACCCGTGATGGTTTCGATCAATCCGACGAACAGCTTACCACGAGCCTGCCCCCTGCGGGACTAGGCTTTCTCAATCCACACCGACACCTTGCAGTCTCCCACGTTGACGGGCTTGGCGTCGGCGGGGGCGTTGATTGACGAGGTGATGCTGTTGGCGAGGGTTTCTCCGGCGATGAGGCCGGTCCATTCGGACAGCATCGTTTGGACTTCGGGTTCGGTCGTCGAGTAGCTCACGCGGATGCGGTTTTCGATTTCGAGGTTGGCGTCCTTGCGAAGCTGCTGGACCTGACGGATGAAGTCGCGGGCCATCCCTTCTCGCAGGAGGGCGGGTGTGAGCGCCGTGGACAGCGCGAGTTGAATCCCCTGGTCGTCGCCGCTGACCCAGCCGGGGGCTTGTTCGGTGCCGACCTGCACGTCTTCGGGGGCCAGCGTGATTTCGTGGCCGTCGAGCGTGATCGTGACGGACTCGTCTGACTGAAGCGGGGCGAGTTGGCTGCCGTCGAGCGTCGGCAGCTTTTCTCGCAGGAGGTTCAGCAGCTTGCCGTACTTCTTGCCGAGCGTCTTGAGGTTCGCCTTGTACGTGTACTTCACGAT
>JAYVOX010000439.1:0-5380 GCA_043757695.1 Schlesneria sp. | reverse complement strand
TAGGGTGGGTCGAGTCTTCGAGGCCCACCGATTGCCAAACGACTTACGGTGGGCCTCGAAGACTCGACCCACCCTACAAATTGTGCAGCATCAAACTGGACGGAGCCGTATCGATCCTCTGTCCCCCCAACATCGCCACCCACATCAGCCTCAGTCACCATTCTTGGCTTCGAGTTTCTTCAACGCGCGCTGGCTGACGCGCGCGATGTACTCGGTTCCCGTGGTCGCTTGGCGGATGTCGTCGATGACCGGGCGGGCCTTCTCGCCGAGATCGGCCAGTGCGGTGATGGCCTGAAGCTGGACGCTCCCCTGCGGGTGCGAAAGGTTTTCGACGAGCAGCTTGAGGTGCGGAGTCGGGTCTTCGATTTCGGCGAGCCATCTCGCGGCGGTCAGCTTCATCGGGACGGGTGAGTAATCACGAAAGATCACATCGCGCAGGACCGAGGCATTGTTTGAGGCGATGTCCTTCAATGTTTTGCCGCTTTCGTTCATTTGCCAGATGGCATCGGCTGGGTGCGCGTCATTCAGATTCAGTCTGCCCTCGTTCGCCACAGCGCTGACGCCACGCACTGTGTCTGGCCTCGGGATCATCGCTGTCGGAAGGTTGTCGTTGGCCGTTCTTGAGGAATTGCCGCCTCGTCCACGTCCGCCAACGAATGTCGGTGACGAGCCATCCGAATGAAGTTGCGCGAGCGTTTGCTGATCGCCTGCAAAGCGGACGCGAGTCCACCAGTGAGGCCGGGCCTCGTTCTGCTCGGGGGCGATCTTTGGTTGACCCGATGCAAGACGAACGACCTGGCTGTCCTTGAAACCGATGCGGCACGCTTTGGCCATCAGAGTCTCGCCGTCTCGAACCAGAATCGTTCGATCAACGGGAGCGACCTGCCAGCGTCGGCTGTCATCGTCACCACTGTCGTTCGCGCCCACGATTCGGTAGGCGAGAGAGGCTCCGGGCGTCTCATATGACAAGCGGAACGAAGTGAATCCTTCCTGAGTCCCTTCCGTCATCGGTTCGATCCCCGGCGCGGCCGTCACGTCGGACTTGGCTCCGGGACGTTGAACCTCATCGAAGATCGGTTCGGGGATCAGACCGACATCGGAAATCTTGAACTGCCATTCCTTCAACTGACTTCGCAGCCGTTCGAGCGTGATGACGAATCGCGGGTCTTCCGCGAGATTGTTCACTTCATATGGATCACGCTCGGTGTCGTAGAGTTCTTCGACCGGCTTGGCCTTGCGGAACCAATCGGCCTGCGGGCCGGTCAGCTTTCCCTCCGCGTGAAGCCGCCGCCATTCCTGCATCGTCGGCATCTCGTTCATGTACGCGATGTCCTGCGAGTACGGTTGCGATGGCATGAAGTTGCGGACGTAGCGGAAGCGTTTGTCTCGCACAGAGCGGATCAGGTCGTAGGTCTCGTCCATCCGGTCGCGGTGTCCGTAGACATAGTCTCGCGGTTTTTCAGAGCGGTGCGGGCCGAAGAAGGCTTGGCCTTGGAATCGCTTCCTGGCGATTGCTGGCGACTCTCTCGATGGCCTCTGCAGCGGGTTGAACTCCTGGCCGGGAGTAAAGCGGTCGGGTTGACTGGTCGGATTCAAGCCTGCCAGCGACAGCATTGTCGGGGCGAAGTCGATGAACGCCGTGAGGTCATCAATGACCGAGCCGGGTTTCACGGCGTCGGGGTTGTCGGGACGAACGTGCTTGCGCCACTTCTCAGGGACGTACACGATCAGAGGAACGTGCAGGCCGGTGTCGTACAGCCACCTCTTGTAGCGGGGCATCCCGCGTCCGTGATCGCCCCAGAACCAGACGATCGTGTCCTCGGCGAGGCCGTCCTCTTCGAGCCGCTGCAACACCGCCGCGACCTGTCCGTCCACGGCCGTGATGTTGTCGTAGTAGTTCGCGATGTCTCGTCGAACAATCGGCGTGTCGGGATAGAACGGCGGGACAATCATCTTCGCCGGGTCATGCCGCTGCTCGGGCGAGAGCTTCTCAACGAGCTTCTTCGTCGCGGGGCTGGGATCGCGGATCTGGCTCTCGTGAGTCGTGAGGAAATTGATGACGCTGAAGAACGGTTGCCCCTTGTCTCGGCCTCGCCAATCGGCCTTGTTGCTGTTCTCGTCCCACGCGGTCGCGGGAACATCAAACTGATAGTCGGTCTTCACGTTGTTGGTGCAGTAGTACCCCGCCTGCCGCAGGTACTCGGGGAAACACTTCACGTCGTCGGGCGGGACTCCCTTGCACCGCATGTGGTGCGTCCCAATCGACGGCGGATAGCAACCGGTGATCAGACCCGATCGCGACGGCGCACAAACCCCCGCGTGAGTGAAGCACCTCGTAAACCGCACGCCCTCCGCCGCCAGCCGGTCAATCGTCGGAGTCACCGCGTGCTTGTCGCCATAACACCCAAGGTCCGGGCTGATGTCCTCAACGCTGATCCAAAGAACATTGGGTCGAGCAGCCGTCGCTTCATCGGCCGACGCACCAACGCACAACATCAGCAACACGAGAGAAGTCATTGGAACACCTTTCTTAAAGAATTGATGGCAGAAAGATTGGGGGTAGAAAAATGAGGAGAAGAGATGGTCGGTCTTCATTTTTCTACCCCCAATCTTTCTGCCATTCACTCCTGCTTCAGAGTCCGAAACGTAACCAAATGTCTGGCGATGTTCACCCACAACATCGAGTCCAGTTCGACATGCGACAGCAGTCGTGTCGCGTGGCTTTCAAACTTTTCCTGTATGAGGCTGTCTTCAAACGCGGTCACTCTAAACGCAACGCGATCTGCGGCAAGACGCATCCGTTGGTGGCCAAGTGCCAGACTGTCCAGCATCACAGGAACATCGCGTTCGACCCGCTCTTCGCCTCCTAGGCAATGAGTCAGCACCTCGACATAGAGTGGAATCTCAAGCGCCGTGCCCCAGTCGCGCAGCAGCTCCACGAGAGTCGTCTGAACAAAGGCGGCAACCTCCATCGAGTTGTCGTACCGAGTGTCGTCGATCTGGAAGGCGGTGCGATCTGAATAGCTCATCGTGGAATTGACGAACCGCCGCTCGACCTCCTCGGTACGCACGTTGACAAGCAGTCCGTGACACAGATTGGTCAGCATCAGGTACTGAAGCAATTGAGCCTGATGCCGTGGCGCCAGCGACTCGGTGGCCTTGAATTCGAGGATGGCTCCGTCGTCAATCAAAGCGTCGATGTAGAGCGTCTTCGTGAAATCTCGAAACGTGAGCGTGATCGGCTCTTCCAACAACAGCCCCTGAGTATGAGCGGCCAAAGCCCGCTTGTAGGTCTGCTCATCAAACAACCGGCCCAGCTTGTTACGAATGCCGAACAGGATGCCCACTAGGTCATACGACCGCTTTCTAAAATCGTCCTGAGACATCGGGCGCAGGCTGCGGCGCGTGGTGATTGGCATTCAGATCGGTCCTCGCGGAAGAGATCATGGCAGAAAGATGGGTGGTAGAAAAATGAAGGTCAAGAGATTGAGGGGAGTACACAATCGCTGATTCTCTTGAATGACTTGGCGAGTTTCTCAGCAGGCAACTGACTGACATCCTGCCTTTCATTTTTCTACCACCCATCTTTCTGCCGTGACCTCTTCTGCCATCACTCCCCATCTAAACGCATCCGCCACCGTCGAGATCGTCTGGCTGTTGGCTTGGACCGTCATGGTCATCGGCATTCTGATCGGACTTCTCCGCGATGCTGTACGCATCCGAGTCGCGATGGTTGTAGTGGACGATCAGTTCGGCGATCAGCCCGACCGTGATGGCTTGGGCACCGAGCAGTGTGGAGGCGATGGAGTAGGCGAGCAGCGGTCGGTTGCCGATGGGAGTCGCTGGCCAGACGGCGCAGGCATTCATCAACAGCCAGATCGCGGCGAGATAGCCCAGTCCCGCGAAGCCAAAGCCAAGACAAACCAGTCCGATCCAGCCGAGCATGTGATGGGGCCGCTGCCCGTAGTCAGTCAGGAATGTCACCGTGAGCAGATCGAGGAAACCGCGCGCGAACCGTCGGAAGCCGTACTTGGAATGACCGTGCTGGCGCGAGCGATGATTCACACCCAGCTCGACAACGCGGAAACCTTTGGCGTGGGCGAGGACTGGGACGAAGCGATGCAGCTCACCGTAGAGATGAATTTCGCGAGCGACTTCCGCACGGAACAGCTTCACGCCGCAGTTGTGATCATGCAGCCTCAGCCCCGTCAGCCGACTGACCAGCCAGTTGAAGACCTTGCTCGGGTAAGTCTTGTGCCACGGGTCGAGCCGTCGCAACTTCCAACCGTTCACAAAGTCAGCTCCGACTCCTTCATTGAGCTTGGCGAGGAAGTTGGGAATCTCGGCCGGATCGTCTTGGAGATCGGCGTCCATGGTCAGAATGAGATCGCCGCGTGCCGCGTTGAAGCCCGCCCTCAGCGCGGCTGCCTTGCCGAAGTTGCGTCGGAAGCGAATGCCGCTCACGCGCGCGTCGTCTCGCGCCAGCTCCTCGATCAATCTCCAAGAGCCATCGCGCGAGCCGTCATCGACAAAGATGACTTCCACATCCAGTGACTGGTCCGTCGCGACCTGCATGATCTGGCCCTGCAACTCGCGCAGACTTTCGGCTTCGTTCAACACTGGAATGACAAGTGAGAGTTTCATGCGGGAGAGTGTTGGCGTTCCTACTTCGTCATTCAAGCGAGACGCGAACTGACTTGGACAACTCACGCGGGACGGTGGCAACTGACGGCGAACCGGGACATGATGCGGCCCGATCACTTGCCGGGAGTGATCCAGATTGAGTGCGCGCCTGAGCCTGCTAAGGGGCGACAGCGGTCGCACTCACGAAACACCTCTTGATTGGGAACTGGTTCGATGTCCGATGGTCAGCAACGTCAGTTGATTCACAACGTGTACTTCACACTGAAGGACGGCACGCCCGAAAACATTCAGCAGCTCGTCGCCGCGTGCGACAAGTATTTGAGCGGTCATCCGGGCGTGGTCTATTACGCCGCCGGACCGCTCGTCCCGGACTTGGCTCGCCCCGTGAATGTGCGCGATTTCGATGTCGGGTTGTGCGTGGTCTTCGAGAGCAAGCAGACACACGACGACTATCAAATTGCCCCGAGGCACTTGCAGTTCATCGAAGAGAACAAGCCGACGTGGGGCCAAGTCCGCGTGTTCGACTCCTACGCGGGCAGGTAGTAACGGATCGTGCGAGAGACCAAGGGTCAGGCTCAGTGCTGTCTGGCCCTTGTTCAAACTGAAGTCAGACGAGAGCGAGCAGACTCACGATGGTTGATGACCACGGTAAACCCCAACCACAGCCAGCCAGAGCGAGTGCCGTTGTCACGTTTGTGACGCGGCTGTGTGCGGTCGCTTGGTTCGGGGCCTTGTT
>JAYVOX010000438.1:0-5389 GCA_043757695.1 Schlesneria sp. | reverse complement strand
AACGCACCATCTTCACGGTGATTTGTGGTGCGTTCCGAAGACTGCACGCACCCTACGCTTGCTGATCCAACGCCATCGTTTTCACGCACGGCAAAGTGGCGCGAGGAGCGATCGAGTTACGACTTGGAGACCGGCGTCGAAAGCCGTGAACCCGTCACGATGTCCGCGTCGGGTTGAACGGTTTGTTGGGCGGTATTTGGCGGTGCAAATCGCGGTGACGTGATCAGACGGTCGGCGTATTGCTCCTGAATCTTTTGGAAGTACGCCACCAATTTCGCAGGATCGTGATCGCACATGGCGGAGATGCGGTGCCGAATTTCGCGAATCTCGTCGATGACGGGATCAGGCATTGGGTTCATGATCGACTCCGAGAAGTTCCAACGGTGTCACGAGCGCCGGGATAAACAATCCCAAGCTGGTGTTGATACGGCGAATGTGCCCAAATTTGTTGGCGTTCGCGATGTGTCGGCAGTTCCACGTCACCAGAAAATCGCATTTGTGAAACGACGCAATTGCCAAATGCAGAGCATCGCCTGATGGATCGGCTGGCATGACTTTGTGCTGAATGTAAATGTCCACGATCTCCGCGATTTCATCCTCGATGGTCAACAGCGGCAAATCGTTGATCAATGCCAGTCGTTCGGCGCTTCGTTCCGGAATGCCGAGCGACAATTCGCCGATCACGGCGGGACTGATGACGAGTTCGTATTTCGCGGGAGCATCGGCCCACCACAATCGAGTCCATTCTCGCCGAGCAACAACGTCCGGCGCACTCCGCAGTTCGTGGTAGAAACTCGGGATGGAAGTTTCGACGTAGGCGCGAGGTTTGATCATGGCGGCAGGATACCACGAGCCAGCCCTATCAGACAGTTCGTGTTGCGAACGGGAGTGACTTGACCGCCTCCTCGACCACGTTCAGCGAAGTGAACCAACCGCTTCCTAGCACATGCTGTGCAGGACGCGGCTCATTGCGGGCGATTGGTCATGGGACTTGTTTGGAAGGGTAGTCAAGTACGCACCGTATGACCTATTGCAGCGTGCCACGGCTTCGAAGTCCTCGGAGAAGCAGTGTTCTTCCAAGTCGGTCCTCCTATCGCACTGCTTCTCCGAGGACTCCGAAGCAGTGCCACATGCAGTGTGAATGAGTGGTTCAAACAGAACTGCCACGCCTTTATCCCGAAGGGATTGCGTCACACAGCCCAGGGTTGCTCGCGGAGCGAGCTACCCTGGGTCGAGGAGAATGGGGCCGATTTACCCTGAAAGGGTTGCGTCACATCATGATTCTCGATGACGGAACCCCTTCGGGGTACGAGGGTCGATCTTGATGCCGACCCAGGGTAGCTCGCTGTGCGAGCAACCCTGGGCTATGAGTCGCAACTCCCTCGGAGTAAAGGCAAACGCAGACTTCACAAATTGGGAACGACTGAATTGGAAAAAACACTGCTTCTCCGAGGACTCCAAAGCAGTGGCACATCCGGTGTGAATGAGTGATTCAAACAGGGCCACCTTCCCGTCGATCGCGATGCTGTCCCAGCCGACGAGACGTTCATTCGTCCGTAAAACGAAAAAGAAAGCGGCTCCGCCGCGAACCAAAGCTCCGTCAAGCCGGAGCACTCCAAAGGTCCGAGGCGGAGCCTCGCTGGAGTCCTCGGAGAAGCAATGCGATTGGAGAACCAGCTTGGGAGAACACTGCTTCTCCGAGGACTCCGAATCAGTGGCACGTCCCGTGTGAATGAGTGATTCAAACAGGGCCACCCCGCCCGTCGATCGCGATGCTGTCCCAGCCGACGAGACGTTCATTCGTCCGCAAAACGAAAAAGAAAGCGGCTCCGCCGCGAACCAAAGCTCCGTCAAGCCGGAGCACTCCAAAGGTCTGAGGCGGAGCCTCGCTGGAGTCCTCGGAGAAGCAGTGCGATTGGAAAACCAGCTTGGAAGAACACTGCTTCTCCGAGGACTCCGAAGCAGTGCCACATCCCGCGTGAATGAGTGATTCAATCAGGGCCACCCCGCCTGAGAAACGGTTGTTGTCACGCGGTGGATGATATCGCCAGTGTCGGGCAGCGTCATGTGGGGACGCAATCGGCCGCATCAATTCTTACGAGTTGACCATCGTCGTTCGCTCGAAACGGGACGCCGAGTTTGAGCAGATCGATCGCGGCGACATCGGAGATGTGCATCCTGACATCGGAAACGCGAGTGAATGTGATCGATACGCCGTCCTGATCGAACTCGAATCGAGATCGCCGCCGACCGGCCAGATGGACATCGCTCCACGGCACGAAGAGTGGTGGATGAAAGAATCCAAACGGGCGAGGCCGATCCACCTGAAGGCCGTCTTCAAACACGCTGAATCTGTATCCACCTGCTTGCAGAGGTCGGCTCCCCGTGGTCGAACCCAGATACGAAACGGGTACCGATTCTGGATTGCTCCATTGAACAAGACACCCTCCGACAGCGCGGCCGCCTGATCGCAATGGCTGGTGATATGCATTCGCGAGGCGCAGCCAACCGCTAATCACAGCTTGAATCCAGCAAGTCGCGATGAGACCGCCACACGATCCAACGGACGCGAGAAGACAGAATAGGATCAACTCCATTGGGCCGGTCTCCACAAGTGCGGATTGACGTTGGCATCAACGAGTGAAGTAGTCGCAGGGTGCGTGGAGTCATCGGAATGCACTTCTATCGTTTGGTGCGTTCCGATGACTCCACGTACGCTACCTCAATTGACGACGAGTGGATTCGATCACGACGCGGGCTGGGCCGACTCAAACAGGTCCGTCACGTTGACCTGAAACTCGGGAAGCAATGGTGACGTGGCGATGGAACCCGGTTTGAATTCACCGTGGACGCGATACGTCTCGCCGTCGAGTGACAGCACCGTGACTGTTTCTTCTTCGGGATCGACGATCCAGTATTCGGGAATCCCCGCTTGAGCGTAGTCGTCGCGTTTGTCGAGCAGGTCGCGTTCGCGATTCTTTGAACCGGGGCTGATGATTTCGATCACCAGATCGGCCCCATGGGGTGGTTTGTCACCCTCGACTCGCCGCTCCTTGCGGAGAAAGAACACGTCCGGATCGCGCAGGTGTCCTTCCCAAAGTCGAACGGGACAGGGAGCGCAGAGGACTTCGCCGAGGGATTGGGCTGCGACAACATCCTCCAAACGTCGAGTCAAATAGCGTGACAACCGCTGGTGTGAGGGAGTGGGCCTGGGCAGGAACTCCAAACATCCGTCCACCAGCTCAACCGGAAAATTGGCCGTTTCAAATTCCAGGTAGTCGGCCTCACTCCATTCACCCTGTCGGGGAAAGCAACACACCACTTCCCAGACCGGTTCGCCCCGCTGAGAAGGACGGGATCGCTTCAACAGCTCGGAGTCTTCTGCAATCGCACCGCGTCCAATCATGAGTCTGCTCCCTTCTACGTCGAACTTCGCGGGTGATGCTACTCGACGTTTCGTGATCTCTCAAGTTCTTGTGGCTTGATCCTTGAGGCCATAGCCGCCGCCGCCCGGTGTCTCGATCATGAGGACATCGCCCGGTTGGACATCGAGGGAGACTTTGCCTCCGAGGTCGATGCTCTCTGTCGAGCTGGCGCGTTGCAGGGTGTTGCGGCCTAGTTGGCCTGAGTCGCCGCCGTGGAGGCCGAACGGGGCGTGAGGCCCACGGCGTTCGGTGAGGAGGGAGACTTTGAGCGGCTTCAGGAACTCGATTTTTCTCACGATGCCGTCGCCGCCGCGATGGTTCCCTGCCCCGCCTGAGCCGCGGCGGATTGAGAACTCGTGGATGCGGACGGGATAGCGACGCTCGATCACTTCGGGATCGGTCAGCCGTGTGTTGGTCATGTGCGTGTGAACGGCATCGGCCCCGTCGGCGTCGGGCGTGGCTCCGCTGCCGCCGCAGATCGTTTCGTAGTAGCCGAACGTCTCGTCGCCGAAGGTCAGGTTGTTCATCGTCCCCTGACTCGCGGCGGCCACTCCCAACGCGCCGAGCAACACGTCCACCACGCGCTGTGAAGTCTCGACGTTGCCGCCCACCATCGCCGCGCATTGGGACGGGTCTTCATGCGCGGGCGGGTTGAGCAGACATTCGGGTAGCACAATCGTGACCGGTTCCAACACGCCGCTGTTCAGCGGGATGTCGTCCTGGATGAGGCACCTAAAAACGTACAGCACCGCCGCCGTGACGATGGCTCGATTCGCGTTGAGGTTCGTCGCCAGTACCGGCCCGGTTCCGGTGAAGTCAACCGTCGCGCGGTCCCCCGCAATCGTGATCGTCACGCAAATCGGCGAACCGTCATCGAGATGATCGATGCGCGAGAACATCTTGTTCCCCTCGCCCCCTTGGGGAGAGGGGTTAGGGGTGAGGGGCGAGTCATCACGCGGTCGATTTCCGGTTGGTCGGTCTCCGCCAGCATGGCTCGGCAACGGATGCCTCTCACCCCCGGCCCCTCTTCCCAAGGTGGCGAGGGGGGAAGAGAGTGCGGTCAGCGCCAGTCGCATCTTCGCCGATGCTGATGCCTGAATGTGGCCCATGTAGGCTCGAACGACGGACCAACTTTGTTTCTCAACCAATTGGCGAAGCTGAGCCGCTCCCGTGTGATTGGCCGCAACCTGAGCAGAGACATCCGCGAGGTTGTCCTCCACGGAGCGTGATGGCCACGGACCAGACGACAGCAAAGCACGCAAGGCGTCTTCTCTTGTCCCCTCGCCCCCCGCTTTGGGGGGGAGAGGGTTAGGGTGAGGGGGGCTTTCGATGGAAGGTTGAAGGTTGATGGTCGAAGGTTGAGGGGCAGAAAAAGAAGTTTGTTCAAGTCGGGCAGCGTTATCACCGCTCGGCCCCCTCACCCTAGCCCTCTCCCCCGAAGACGGTGGCGAGGGGACCGGAGAAGACAAATGAAGAAACACGACATCTCACGACGCACCATGTTGAAGGGCCTGAGTACCGTGATCGCTTTGCCGTGGCTGGAGGCGATGGGTCCGATGGCTTCGTGGGCGGCCGATGCTTCGCCGACGAAGACCGCTCCGAATCGGATGGCGTTCCTGTACGTGCCGAATGGCAAGAACATGGCCGACTGGACGCCGAAGACGGAGGGAACCGGCTTCGAGCTGACGCCGATTCTCGAACCGTTGGCTCCCGTGAAGGATGACCTGCTCGTTCTGACGGGCCTCACGGCGGACGGTGCTCGGCCACATGGCGATGGAGGTGGCGATCACGCTCGCGCGCTGGCCTCGTTCCTCACCGGTGCTCATCCGGTGAAGACCGACGGGACCGACATTCGCAATGGAATCTCGGTCGATCAGGTAGCCGCTTCGCGCATCGGCGATCAGACGCGACTGGCATCGCTCGAAATCGGCTGCGAGGCGGGGGCGATGGCGGGCAACTGCGAC